>JANOBL010000813.1:0-2773 GCA_031411635.1 Betaproteobacteria bacterium | reverse complement strand
GGGCCACGCTTCGGTGACGTGCCGTTTAAAGATCTGGTCGGCGTCGACGTGGCTGCGACGACCCTGAGTCTTCAGGTGCGACACGTAGGCGTCGAGCAGCTTCTGCAGCGTCCGCTCGGACTTCTCGGCTTCGGCCGCCTTCTGCGCGACGAAGGACTTGCGCTTCTCCGCCTTGGCCTCTCGAAGTCCGCCCGTGTCGGCCCGCGCCGAATGAACGTCGGCAAGCTCGCGGCACTTCTCGAGCGCGGCGGCAAGGCCATAGCCGCGCGGGGTCGGCTGCAACTTCTTCGGCGGTGCCGACGGGTCGTAGACCCCGATCGGTTCGCGGCTCGTCTTGCCGCCGAGCGAGTAGCGCCAGTAAAGCTGAACCGCGCCGTTGGCGAGCTTGCGCGCCTGCAGCGCACCACCTCGATCGAGGCGGCTGTGCAGCGTCACGAAGGCGCCACCATCGAGCGATTTGATGGGCGCGGAAGCCGCGGAAACTTGATCTCTTGCCATAGTCCGTAGCTGATCTGGTGCCAGTCTGGTGCCAGTTTTGGCGAGGATGGTCCGAGACGGCTTGAAATCACTATTTACGTAAGCTGTTGATTTGTAAAGAGTATTCTGGACGCCGGTTGTTTCAGGAGATCCCAGGAAATCCCATCCCCAGGGACTGTTAATCCGTAGGTCCCTGGTTCGAGCCCAGGTCGGGGAGCCATATAAATCAAGGGGTTACGTGAGAACGTAGCCCCTTTTTCTTTGGTGCGAGCCCGAAATATCAGACAGTTGTCTGATATTTCGGGCGTGCGGCAGTCGCCCACAAGGTGCGTATTCACGGGGTAGCCCATCCGGTCAAGCGCCGTTCCGAGGCGCCGTCGCAAGCCGATGCTTCACCTGAGAAGTGCGTTGCGAATTCGCTTGTAAGTCCATGATTCTTTTGTGACACTTGCCGCCATGCAGCAAGTTGCCTTCGACAGCGGACGAGTGGTGGATGTGATCCCCCTGTCAGGCCAGCGACGGTTGCCCAGTGTCATTTGGTGATCGACGCGTTGGCCCTGCAAGTCGGCCTGCTGCGCGGGCTGCTCAGTCAACAAGACCAGAAGCTGGCCGTTCTGGAAGAGCGGCTGAAGCTCGATTCCAAGAACTCCTCCAAGCCGCCCTCGTCGGACGGCCCGGCCAGCGGCAATCGCGCCAAGCGCCGCGCCAGTGGGCACAAGCGCGGGGCGCAGGTTGACCACAAGGGCAGCAGCCGCAAGATGCTGGACGAATCGCAGGTGGACCAGGTCATCGACTGCCAGCCGGTGCGGGTCTGCGAATGTGGGGCCGCGGTGGAGGTGGTGGGCGATGAGCCGATTCGCCACCAGGTGTTCGATGTGCCGCCGGTGGTCAAGGCGCAAGTGCAGGAGTACCGGCGCTATGCGGGGCGTTGCACGGGCTGCGGCAAGGTGCACCGGGCGGCGTTGCCGGCGGGAGTTCCCAGCGGGCAGATCGGCCCGCGTGCACTGGCGCTGGTGGGCACGCTGGGCACGCGCTATCACCTGACACAGAACAAGATTCGTGACCTGATGGCGCGGGTGGTGGGGGTGGATTTCAGTGTGGGTGCGATCTCGCAGGCGCACGGCAAGGTGGCGTTGGCGCTGCAAGCGCCGGTGGCCCAGATCGCGGCGCTGGTGGTGCAAGCGCCGGTCAAGCAAATGGACGAGACGCGCTACCCGCGCGAGGGCGCGGGCAACTGGGTGTGGACGGTGGTCACGCCCAAGGCGGTGTGGTACAGCCTGCTGCCCTCGCGGGCACGCCATGTGGCCGCCAGCCTGGTGGGCGAGAAGTTCAGCGGCATCCTGGTGTCGGACCGGTATGCGGTCTACGACTATGTGGACGCCGACAAGCGCCAGGTCTGCTGGGCCCATTTGCTGCGCGACTTCACCCGCATCGGCGCACGCCGTGAGCGGGCCGGACAAATTGGTCGCGGTTTGTTGCGGGCCGGGCATTTGCTGTTCCGCTGGCACGATCAAAACAAGACTGCCGAGCAGTTCAAGCCGCTGCGTGGGCGCATCAAGCGCTTGCTCGAGCAAGGCAGCGCCCAGACGCAATGCACGCGCACGGCCAACACCTGCGCCAATCTGCTCAAGCTGGAGCCAGCGCTGTGGACCTTTCTGGGCATTGCCGCAGTGCCTGCGACCAACAACGATGCCGAGCGCGCGCTCAGGGCGCTGGTGCTCAAGCGCAAGATATCCGGCCCTACCCGATCCGGGCGCGGTGACCTTTTTCTGGCGCGCGGCTTCAGCGTCTACGAGACCTGCCGCCGCCAAGGCCGTGACCTGTGGGACTACATGCATGAGGCGATGGTGGCTTGGATCGACAACACGGCAGCACCCAGCTTGGCGCCACCCGCTGTTGTCGCCGCCCCGACTGGGTAGGTCAAATCGCGCCGCTGCGCGCGGCGGGCCGTCCGCCACTGGCATCAGGCTTACCCTCCTTGCTGGCGGGATGGCTACCCCGTGAATACACACCACCGAAGTGCAGTCGGCCGGCGATGTGACGATCAAGATCCAGCGTGTGCTCGACGCGCAAGGGCATGCACTGCTGTACTGCCATTCGCCCGCGCGCGAACAAAAAGACCGCGCCATCGATGCGGCCAAGACGGCCGGCTTCGAGGCGGTGCTGGTCAAACTGCAAGCGGGGTTGAGCAAACCGCGCGGGGCCAAGGACGTGGCAACGATCATGGAGCGGCTGGGGCGCGCCAAGCAACGCTACGCCCGGGCGGCGCAGCACTACTTGGTCGAGATCACCAAGG
>JANOBL010000812.1:0-3075 GCA_031411635.1 Betaproteobacteria bacterium | reverse complement strand
CTGCTGGTGGTGGCGGTGGGATCAAACTACGCGCTGTTTTTTGATGCGTTTGTTGCGCCTGCTGTTGGGCAGGATCACCGCGCGGGCCTGGCCGGTGATGCCGACACGCTGGCCTCGCTGCTGCTGGCCAACCTCACCACGGTGCTGTCGTTTGGGCTGATCGGCTGCTCCCAGATCCCGGCGCTGTCGGCGATTGGCCAGGTGGTGGCACCCGGCGCGCTGCTGGCGCTGGTGTTGTCGGCGGCGTTCATGCGGCGTTCCTGCGGCGTTCAACCGGCGGTAGCCGCCTAGCCGGCAGGTTGAGCGTGTAAAAATTCAGCAAATCACCCGCCTTTCGCTTGCCGTGCCGCTGCCTGCCGCCCCGATCCCGCCGGACCACCCTGTGCCCCCAGCCCCACGCTGGAGCCCGCTGCTGCGCGCCAGCGTGGGGGTGCATGCACTGGCGGCCGCCGCGCCCTTGCTGCTGCCCGGTGCGCTGCCCTGGGCGCTGGGCGCCGTGCTGCTGGACCACGCGCTGATCACCGGTGCCGGGCTGTGGCCGCGCTCCAGCCTGCTGGGGCCCAACCTCACCCATTTGCCGCTGGCCGCAGCGCGGCGCGGTGAGGTATCGCTGACCCTGGACGACGGGCCCGACCCGGTGCTCACGCCCACGGTGCTGGACCTGCTGGACCAACACCGCCACCGCGCCACTTTTTTTGTCGTCGCCCAGCGTGCGCTGAAGCACCCGTCGCTGGTGCGGGAGATCGTGGCCCGCGGCCACAGTGTGCAAAACCACAGTTACCACCACCGCCACAACTTTTCGCTGCTGGGGCCGCGTGCAGTGGCGCGCGAGCTGGCGATGGCGCAGGCCGCGCTGGCCGATCTGACCGGTGTGGCGCCGCTGTACTTTCGCGCGCCGGCCGGCCTGCGCAATGTGTTTTTGCAGCCAGCGCTGGCGCAGCAAGGCCAGCAGTTGACCAGTTGGACAAGGCGTGGTTTTGACACCCGCGAGCGCGATCCGGCCCGGGTGCTGAGCCGGCTGACTCAAGGCCTGGCCGGTGGCGACATCCTGCTGCTGCACGATCGCGGCGGTGCCTTGACCGTGGGCGGACGGCCTTTGCTGCTGCGTGTGCTGCCGGTGCTGCTGCAAACCCTGCGCCGCACCGGCCTGTACAGCGTGACCCTGCCGCAGGGCTTTGCGGCGGTTGGCCCGCCCCGCCTTGCCACCGTGCACGGCCGGGCGGCATGAGCCCACGCCCGGCCGCTCCGAAGGGGGCTCGCACCGCAGTGCGCAGCACGGAGGTTGCCCAGTGAGCCCAGCGCCCGGCCGCCCGAAGCAGGGCTCGCACCGCAGTGCGCAGCACGCAGGTACACCAGTGAGCCCGGCGCTGCAGCGCCGGGCCACCGATGCCGCCTGGCTGGGCCTGCGCGAGGCCGCCTGTGCCCCTTACCGCCAACACGGCCGGTTTGCCTGGCACTTTGCGCGTGGCAAGCTGGGGCGCGATCCGGTGTTTCGGGCCTTGATCGAGCGTGGACTGGTACCGCCCGGCGCACACCTGGTGGACATCGGTTGTGGCCAGGGCCTGCTGGCAGCGTTGCGGCAGGCGGTGCAGGCCCAGGTGGCAGCGGGCCGCTGGCCGGCTGGCTGGCCCGCTGCACCACTGCCGGGGCGCTACACCGGCATCGAGCTGATGCCACGCGATGTGGCCCGGGCGCAGGCCGCGTTGGGCGCTTCCGGGCATGCTCAATTTGTCTGCGCCGACATGTGCAGCGTGCCACTGCCGGGTTGCGACATGGTGGTGATATTGGACGTGCTGCATTATGTGGATGCTGCCGCCCAGGCCGCCTTGCTGGGCCGGGTGCACCAGGCCTTGGTGCCCGGTGGCCGTTTGCTGCTGCGGGTGGGTGATGCGTCGGCACGGCGCGGCTTTGCCACCAGCCAGTGGGTGGACCGCGTGGTCACGCTGGTGCGTGGCCACCACGCAGCACCCACGTTTGGCCGGCCTTTGGCCGAT
This sequence comes from Betaproteobacteria bacterium, assembly GCA_031411635.1. Lineage (GTDB taxonomy): Bacteria > Pseudomonadota > Gammaproteobacteria > Burkholderiales > Burkholderiaceae_C > Pseudaquabacterium. Next base: position 1,081 of record JANOBL010000812.1, on the reverse strand, counting down.
TGGCTGGTGCTGCTGCAAACATTGGGGTTTGGGGTGCAAACCATGCCGATGAGCCGGGGCACGCCGTTTGCCAATGTGCTGCTGGTGGCGGACAAAGTGCCCACATGAACCACCCCGCCACGCTGGACCACGCCGGCATCGCGCTGCGCATCCCGCACAGCGGCCGCATGTGCCTGCTGGGTGCGATGCTGGGTTGGTCGCACGAGCAGATCCACTGCAGCGCCAGCAACCATGCCGATGCCGATCACCCGCTGCGCAGCGCCAGCGGCTTGCTGGCCACCAGCGCGATCGAATACGCCGCCCAGGCGATGGCGCTGCACGGTGCCTTGCTGGCCGGGCCGGGTGCCGCGCCCACACCGGGCTACCTGGCCAGCGTGCGAAACCTGCAGCTTGGGGTGTTTTTGCTGCATCCGCTGCCCGGCCCGCTGTCAATCCGGGCCCAGCGCCTGGCGGGTGATGGCCGGCAAATCCTTTACCAGTTCAGCGTGCAGGATGCTGCCGGCCAGCCCGTGGCCCAGGGCCGCGCCACCGTGGTGTTGAACCGCCCTGTGCCACGGCCAGACCCCCGCCCGGAGACGCTGCGATGAGAACCCCTGGCCCCACACCCACCAGCCTGGCCGGCAAGCGTGCGCTGGTGACCGGCGCCAGCGGCGTGCTGGGCCAGGCCATTGCACGCAAGCTGGCGCTGGACGGCGCCAGCCTGCTGCTGCATGCCAACCACCACGCCGATGTGGTGCTGGCGCTGGCCGACGAAATCCGCGCCAGCGGTGGCCAGGCCGAGACCCACGTATTCGACCTGACCGACGCCGCGGCCTGCGCCGCCGCAGCCCAGGCCATGCTGCTGGCCGGCGCCGTGCAGGTGATCGTCAACAACGCCGGGGTGCATGACGACGCGGTGTTTCCGGGCATGCGCGCAGCCCAGTGGCACCGGGTGATCGATGTGTCGCTGCACGGGTTTTTCCACATCACGCAACCACTGCTGCTGCCGATGCTGCGCATGCGCTGGGGCCGCATCATCAACCTGTCGTCGGTGGCCGCGCTGATCGGCAACCGGGGCCAGGTCAACTACGCGGCGGCCAAG
>JANOBL010000811.1:0-4725 GCA_031411635.1 Betaproteobacteria bacterium | reverse complement strand
TGAGCCTGATCACCGACCCCGATGCCTTTGGCCGGCATTTTGATCACGTAGCGTGATGTAGGCGGTAAGGCCCCCCTCGGGGCCCTTGAACAAACGAGCCCTTTGGGGGAGTCTCTGGTTTACCAAGACGAGAGACAAATCCAGTGTGCCATGCGCTACTGCAAGACCCCCGGTTTTTCACCCTGCTACTGACGATTGACCTGAAGCAGGCGGCGCTGACCCGAGAAGCGGGTTGCCCGTGTTCGGGGCGACTGCACGTGGCGAACTACCCGCGCAAGCCGCGCGGTTGCCTGCCGGAATTGCGTTCAGTCTTTGATCAACGCTTGAGCTTTTGCTGCTCGACATGCCGCATGCGGACGACTTCGATGTCGGTGCGCTTCTTGGGCCGGCGCGTGTATCTGGCGCTGGTGGTGGTCCTGAGCTCGAGCCGGCATGCCGGCTCGAGCTCAGGGGCGGCGGCGCTGGCCGACGAGGTGGCGGTGCCGCTGCGCACCCTGGAGCGCTGGCGGCTGTGGTGGACCGAGGCGTTCGTGGTGACCCCGCTGTGGCTGGCCGGGTGTGGCGCCTTCATGCCGCCGGTCGACACCGGCGCGCTGCCGGCCAGCCTGCTCGAGCGCTTTGTCGCTGCCGATGCGCCCACCCGCCTGATCGGCATGTTGGGCTGGCTGCGGCCGCTGACGGTGCGCGCCGCCGTGCCAGTGGCCGCTGATCTGGGCGACCGCGCAGCATGAGGGTCCAACGACACCCGCAGAGGATGGCGATAGTCACGCACGACGAGGCTGCGTAGCCTGCATTTCCACAACCCACCGCACCCTGCGGCGGCAGATTTTGGGGATGCCGACTTGAACTCACACCATGACCCGTCTGCGCGTGACGCCCAGGCACGCCTGCGCTTTTCCATCATCGGCGCGCTGTTTGCCGCCCCGCCCGCCAAGGGCGAATTGCTTGGCGCATTGCGCGCGCTGGGCGCCAAGTGCTGGCGCCACCCCGCCACCGGCTTGGACGTGCGCTTGCAGCGTGTCAACCCTGGAGCGCTGGTACTACGCCGCACGCCGCGCCCTTGACCCCGTGGCCGCGCTCACCGACCGGCTGCGCGCGCACGCCGGCTGCTTCCCCAGCCTGGGGCCCCTGGCCGAAGCCGCGCTGGTTCAGCAGTACCGCGAGCACCCGGGCTGGACCATCCAGTTGCACCACGACAACCTGCGCGTGGCCGTGGCCGCCGCAGGCGCCACCACACGCCCGGGCGCAGCACCGCCCACGGTCCCTTCGTACCAGACCTTGCGCCGCTACTGCAAGGCCCGCGGCATGGTGCGCCAGCGCGCCCCGCGCCGGGCCACCGATGGCGCCGTGGCCGCGCGCGACCGGCTCGAACACCTGGAGGTCCGCAGCTTCGAGATGGACCACGTCGGCGCGCTTTGGCACCTGGACTTCCATCATGGCTCGCGCAAGGTGCTCACCCGCACCGGCCAATGGGTCAAGCCGATGCTGATGTGCATCATGGATGACCGATCGCGCCTGGTCTGCCACCTGCAGTGGTATCTGGATGAGTCCACCCACAGCCTGGTGCACGCGCTGAGCCAGGCCCTGATGAAGCGTGGCCTGCCCCGGGCCTTGATGACCGACAACGGCGCGGCCATGCTGGCTAGCGAGACCACCACCGGCCTGGCCACCTTGGGCATCCTGCACCAGACCACGCTGCCCTACAGCCCCTACCAGAACGCCAAGCAGGAGGTCTTCTGGGCCCGCGTCGAGTCACGCCTGATGGCCATGCTCGAAGGCCAGGCCCAGCTCAGCCTGGACCTGCTTAACCAGGCCACGCAGGCCTGGGTCGAGCAGGAGTACCACCGCAGTATCCACTCCGAGTTCGAGACCACTCCCCTGCATCGATACCTCCAGGGGCCCAGCGTTGCCCGGCGCGCGCCAGCAGGCGAGTTGCTGCGCCAGGCCTTCCGTATCGAGGTGCGGCGCCGCCAGCGCCGCAGCGACGGCACCGTCAGCCTGGAGGGCCGGCGCTACGAGATCCCCAGCCGCATGCGCCACCTGCAGGACTGCCATTTGCGCTACGCGCGGTGGGACTTGTCGCGGGTCGATCTGGTGGACGCGCGCAGCGGCGGCGTGCTCTACGCGGTGCATCCATTGGACAAGTCGGCCAACGCCGACGGCCAGCGCCGGCGGCTCGACCGCGTGGGGCCTGATCTGTCGCCGCTGGCGCCCACCCAGATGGCCCCGCTGATGCGCCAGATGCTGGCCGATCACGCCGCCACGGGATTGCCCCCGGCTTACTTGCCCACCCCGCTGTCCACACCGCGCCCGGGCGACCCGCCAACGCCGCCGAATTCGCCCCCCGACTCCCCGCAGCCCAAGGACCCGTCATGAACCACAAGCTGCTGGCCCTGTACGGCCTGAAGTTCAACCCCTTCACCCCGGAGGTCCCCGTCGAGGCGCTGCATGTCCCGGCCCGCCTGGAGAGCTTTTGCTGGCGCATCGAGCACGCCCAGGCACGCGAGGGCGGCTTCGCCCTCATCCACGGCGAGCCCGGCTCGGGCAAGAGCGTGGCCCTGCGCGTGCTGGCCCAGCGCCTGGCGCGCCTGCCCGACGTGCAACTCGCCACCATCAGCCATCCGCAGAGCAACCTGGCCGACTTCTACCGCGAGCTTGGCGACGTCTTCGCGGTGCCGCTGCGCCCGCACAACCGCTGGGCCGGCTTCAAGGCGCTGCGCGAGCGCTGGCTCGGCCATCTGGAGTCGTGTCGGCGCCGCCCGGTCCTGCTCATCGACGAGGCCCAGGAGATGAGCGTGCCAGTGCTCTCCGAGCTGCGCCTGATGGCCAGTGCGCAGTTCGACTCCCAGCCCCTGCTGTGCGTGGTGCTGGCCGGCGACGCCCGCTTGCTCGACAAGCTGCGGCGCGAGGAACTCATCCCGCTGGGCAGCCGCATCCGCACCCGTCTGACCACCGAGGCTGCCACGCCCGAGCAACTGCGCCAATGCCTGGACTTCGTGCTGGCGGCCTGCGGCAACGCCAATCTGATGACCGCCACGCTCAAGCACACGCTGTGCGATCACGCCGCCGGCAACTACCGCGTGCTCACCACCCTGGCCGGCGAGTTGCTCAGCGCGGCTGCAGAACTCGACTTGCCTCAGCTCGACGAGCGGCTCTACTTCAAGGTCTTCGAGCCACCTGTGGCCATGCCAAAACGCGCCGGCGCTGCCCGCTGAAGTGAACAACACCATGCCCAACCCACCTCTGCCCTTCGCTCTGATACCAGCCGATCTGCCGCCGTTGTCGGACTCGGCCGCCGTCGAGATCCTCGACTTCCTTCATGAGCTGGTCTTGCGCTTCGAAGCTCACTACTTCGCCCAGACCCATCGCTTCCACGATCAGCAGCGCGACATCCGCGTCAACCCGCCTGTCGCACCACAACCCGACGAGGACGAACCGTTCTGATCAAGGCCAGCAATGGCCATTGCCACTGTGGCTATTGCCCTCGGTCGTCATTCGGCCATCGCAATACTTGATCGGCGCACCATCGAATTCGGTGATCGCACTCACTTATCCCGCCTGAAAGTCTGACATCCTTGCTCGGCGAGATCGCCCCGCCTCAGCCACCGCGCAGTGCTGCGGAGGATCTGGTGCAAATGCACCGGCTGACAGTCCACTGCTTCGCGGCGGTTCCGCAACGTGTCTGGGAGAAGTTGTTCAATTCAGGTCTGAACCTGTCATGGTCCGCTGCAAAGATGGCGCTTCGCGACGCTAGTTGGCCCGGCGTGGACATCGACGACAAAGAAACCACCTGGCGACAACACCAAATACTCATCATCGACGAGACCGCAGATAGCTGTATCGTTAGCCTGCGGCGCTGGGGTGACATGCTAGAAGCCAACGCGCCCGTAGGCGATGCTGTACTCCCGTGGCAGATGCGACCGGAAGGTTGGCATCGGCTCATGCGCCATGTCTGGGTTCCTTTCGCCGATGCGATCTGGCGGCAGCTTGGTGAGCAGGGAGAAGCGCTGCGCGCCTCTTACGAGGCCCGTCTGCAATTGCCGAGCGCCGGCGACCTGGACGAGACGCTTGGCCTGGCCTTGCAAGGTTTGGACGACCCTTTGCCGTGGCTGCGATGGCTGTCCGTCGAAGGTCAGCTTCGTGCTGCGGCACGCGGAGCCAGGGCAATGCTGCATAGGCTGACGGGTCCGAATGCCGATCCCGATATGAAGGCGCGGGCAACCTCGCTGCTTCGCTACCTGCGCCGCAGTCTGCTGCTGCGCAGCGTAGATGCAGGGGAGGCGGCGAGGCTACGGGTGGAGGCCAGCGGAATCTCGCGGGCCTTGGCGCAGACCGAGGAAGATACCGATGAGGAGTTGAACGATCTGTTCCAGCAAGGCTGGAATGCTGCGTTCAGGGCAAACGGAGTGGATCTAAGGCAGCGGCTAGAAGCCGGTCTGCTGCTGGGGGAACTCGGCGACACGTTGCGCTATGAATGGGCAGGGGCTTGGTTGCACGGTGAGGAACAACCACGTCGCGGCTTGGTATTGAAGGAGGCGCATTGGATACACGTGGGTCAACCAGGGGGGTGGAGCCACTTTCTGATCTGCGACTGTGAGAGTGGCAAAGCGCGGGAGGAGACGTTGGAGTTCTTCAAAATCGCCGCCTATCCGGTAACCATGGCCGAGTGGCAGGCCTTCGTCGACGGCGATGGCTACAACCCAGAAGCACCGTGGTGGAAACAGG
>JANOBL010000810.1:0-5553 GCA_031411635.1 Betaproteobacteria bacterium | reverse complement strand
CAAATACGACAAGACCAGGATCATCCGCTTCGTCTAAAACCTCGAGATCGCGATCATGCTGATCGCGGCCTGGGGCTTCTTCACCGCCAACGCGGTGCTCCTGCTCGGCTGCGTGTTCCTGATGGGGCTGCATTCCACGCTGTTCGGCCCGGTCAAGTTCGCCTATCTGCCGCAGGTGCTGGATGCACGCGAGCTCACCGGCGGCAACGGCATGGTCGAGATGGGCACCTTCGTCGCGATCCTGCTGGGGCAGGTGGCGGGCGGGTTGCTGGTGGCGCTGCCGCAGATCGGCCACACCACGGTGGCCGTGGCCTGCGTGCTGCTGGCGCTGGCCGGGCGCGGTGTGGCGCAGGCGATTCCGGCGGCGCCGGCCACCGACCCGGGCCTGGCGATCAACTGGAACCCGGTCAGCGAAACCTGGCGCAACCTCAAGCTGGCGCACCAGAACATCGTGGTGTTCCGCTCGCTGCTGGGCATTAGCTGGATGTGGTTTTTTGGCGCGGTGTTTCTGGCCAACTTTCCGGTGTTTGCCAAAGAGGTGCTGCATGGTGATGAGCATGTGGCCTCGCTGCTGCTGGTGGTGTTCTCGGTGGGCATTGGCGCGGGCTCGCTGTTGTGCGAAGGGGTGTCGCGCCGCCATGTCGAGATCGGCCTGGTGCCGGCCGGCGCCATCGGCATGAGCGTGTTTGCAGTGGATTTGTACTTTGCCTCGCGGTCGCTGCCACCGGCGGCGCTGCAGACGGCGGCGCAGTTCGTCAGCCAAGCGGCGCATTGGCGGGTGATGGCCGATTTGGCGCTGCTGGCGCTGTGTGCCGGGCTGTACAGCGTGCCGATGTACGCGCTGATCCAGTTGCGCTGCCAGCCCACGCACCGCGCCCGCATCATCGCGGCCAACAACATCCTGAACGCGCTGTTCATGATCGTCAGCTCGGTCGGCGCGGGTGCGATGCTCAGCGCGGGTTGCAGCGTGCCGCAGGTGTTTTTGGCCACCGGGCTGCTGAATGCGCTGGTGGGGCTGTACATCTTTTTGCTGGTGCCCGAGTACCTGCTGCGCTTTGCGGCGTTTTTGCTCACACGCTGCATCTACCGCTTCAAGGTGCAGGGCGATCAGCACCTGCCGGTGGCCGGCGCGGCGGTGGTGGTGTGCAACCACGTGAGTTATGTCGACGCACTGCTGCTGATGGCCGCCAGCCCGCGGCCGATGCGCTTCATCATGGACCACCGCATCTTTGCAGTGCCGGTGCTGGGCTGGTTGTTCCGGCTGGCCAGGGCGATTCCGGTGGCGCCGCAGGCCGAAGACCCGGTGGCCTACGCGGCCGCGTTTGAGGCCGCCGACCGGGTGCTGGCCGAGGGTGATTTGCTGTGCGTCTTTCCCGAAGGCGGCCTCACCCGCGATGGCAACTTGCAACCCTTCAAGGCCGGTGTGATGAAGATCCTGGCGCGCCGGCCGGTGCCGGTGGTGCCGGTGGCGCTGCAAAACCTGTGGGGCTCGTTTTTCTCGCGCATCGAGGCTGGCACGGCGCTGGTGCGGCCGCTGCGGCGCGGCCTGTTCAGCCCGGTGGGCTTGGCGGCCGGCCCGGCGCTGCAGCCGGGGCAGGTGACGCCCGAGATCCTGCACAGCCGGGTGCAGGCACTGCTGCAGACACCGGTGCACAGCGCTTGACAGCGTGCGCTTTGCCGCAATTGGTGCTGGTCATGCCCAGGGCGCGACCATCAAAATCCTGGCAACCATGAACCTTTCAAGATCAACGCTGGCCCGGGTATTGCCGTTTGTCGCCTTCATGGCCTTGCTGGCGCTGCGTGGCATGGCGCCCAGCGACGGTGGCTGGGGCTTTGACACCCGCTGGCTGTACGCGCTGAACTTGCTGCTGGTGGGCGGCATGCTGCTGGCCTGGTGGCGCGACTATGGTGAGCTGGCGCGCCAAAACTGGCCCAGCCTGGGTGAGGCGGCGCTGTCGGTGCTGCTGGGCCTGGCGGTGTTTGCGCTGTGGATACGGCTGGACGCGCCGTGGATGCAGATCGGTGAATCCACCGCCACCTTTGTGCCGGTGGATGCGCAGGGCCGGCTGGACTGGCCGCTGATTGCGGTGCGCTGGCTGGGCGCCACCTTGCTGGTGCCGGTGATGGAAGAGCTGTTCTGGCGCTCGTTTTTGATGCGCTGGCTGCAGCAACCGGTGTTCGAGACGCTGGACCCGCAGCGTGTGGGCATCAAGGCGTTGGGGTTGTCCACGTTTGTCTTCATGCTGGCGCATCCACTGTGGCTGGCGGCCATCGTGGCCGGGCTGGCCTATGCGCTGCTGTACCGCCGCAGCGGCAAGCTGTGGACTGCGGTGATCGCCCATGCGGTGACCAACGGCGCGCTGGGGCTGTGGGTGGTGCGGTCGGGGCAGTGGCAGTTTTGGTGATCTGGCTCAGCTTTGCTGCCAACGTGCCCAGCGCCGCTGCGCTGCACGTTTGAACACCCGGCCAGCCCGCCAGGCCCAGGACGCCCGCACGCGCTGCAGCAGCGCGTCTTTCCACGGCAGCCAGCGGCCATGCAAGCGCGCAAACCACGGCAGTTGCATCAGCGCCGGCTGGGTCAAGGCAAACAAGCGCGCAACGATGGCGGTGCCCACCAGCTTGGCCAGCACGATCAGCACCAGCCCGGCCAGGCGCTGGTTGTGCGCCACCAGCCACAGGGCACCCAGCTTGACCGGCAGCAGCAGCAGCGTGGGCAGCAAAAACACCGCCAGTGCGGCGCCGGGCGGCAGCCGCGTGACGGCTGCCTCAATCTGGCGCAGCAGTGGCAGTCGGCCCAGCCAGGCCAACAAGCGCTGCAACGGCTCCCAGCCCCATTCCTCAAACAGGATCAGCAACGCCAGCACGCCGGTGGCGGCCTGGCGCAGCCAGCGCAGCAAGGCGCGAGGCAGGGCGCGCAGGGCGTCGATCAGCATCGGCGCTGCATCAGGATTGAGGCTGGGCCAGCCACCCGCCGCTGCCGGCTACAGCGGCGCTGCGGCCGGCGCCGGCGGCAGCGCCTGCAGCGCGGCTTGCACCGCACGCAGCCAATCGTCCAACCTGGCGCCTTGCAGATAGCCCCGCGCGGCGCTGTCGGCCACACCGCGTGGCACGTCCTGGCGCGCTGCCAAGGTGTTGAACAGCCCGGCATCCAGGCTGTCTTGCGCCACCAGGTACAGCCACTGCTGGCCGGCTGGGCACTGGCCGCGTGGCCCGGCCGGGCTGCGCTGCGGGCGCCAGGGCACGCCGGCTTGCAGCACCGCATCCAGCCCGGCGGGCCAGGGGTCGTCGGCCAGCAGCAGGTGCAAACCGTCGGGGGACCCCAGGCGCTGCGCAAGCTGATCCCGGTCGGCGGCCGATGCACACAGCAGCGCCACTTGCAGCGGCCTGGTGCCAGCGCTGTCTGCCGCTGCCCCATCGGCCCGTTCGGCCCCATCGGCCCAGTCGGACAATTGCCCGGCCAGTGCCTGCACGGTGGCCTCGGCCAGCGCGCTGTGCGGGTTGTCGGGGTGGGCGCGGTGGCAGGCCTGCTGCATGCTGCGCAGCGCGCTGGCCAGCCGCCATTGATCGGCATCGCTGAGGTAGCCGCTGCCCTGCCAGCCGGCCAGCAGGCGGCGCGCCTGGGCCAGTGCGGTGTCGTGTGCCTCGCGCTGGCCGGGCGCCAGGACCAGCAGGCGCTCGCTGTGCACCAGGGCTGGCAACTGGTCCCACACATCGCTGCGCTGGCGCTGCAGCATCAGCCGCGACAGGCTGGCGGTCAGGCGCTCGATGTCGGCCTCGTCCAGCGGCAGGCCTTGCTCGGCGGCGTTTTGCAGTTCGGCCAGCGCGGCCTTCGGCCCCAGGCGCTGATCGTCCAGCCAATCGACGATGGCGGCCATCAGCGCCGGCTGGTCGGCCAATGCGGCGCCACACAGCACCAGGGCATGCGGCGCGGCGAGCTGGGCCCAAACCTCGCTGCGCAAGCCAAGCTGCTGCGGCTCGTCGACGATGATCAACTCGGGCGCCCAATGCGCAAGATGAGCGGCATCACTGGCCAGCGCCTCGGGCGCCAGGATGCGCACCGCAGCCGCGCTGGACCACAGCACCTGGCGCTGGTGCAGGCCACCGTCCATCACCTGCGGCGCGGGGCTGGCGGCATCGGGCGCAAAGCGCTGCCAGGCGCGTTGCCAGGCCCAGCGCTGGGCCGGTGCACACAGCACCGCGATGCGGCGCAGGCCAAAGTGGCGCTGCCACAAGGTGGCCGCCGCGATGGCCTGCACCGTCTTGCCCAGGCCGCGCTCGTCGGCAATCAGGGCCCGGCCGGCCACCACGGCAAACAGCGCACCCTCGGCCTGGTAGGTGGGCAGGGCTGAGCGCAACAACTGCGTCAGCGCCGGGCTGGCCGGGCCGGCGGGGTAGGCCGCTTCCAGCAGCGCCAGCCGGGTGCGGGCATCGCGGTGCGCGGCCAGGTGCGGCCACACCGCTTCGTCCACCTGCAGGGTGTGGCCAGCCTCTTGCGCCAGGCGCAGCAGCAGCGGCAGCGCGGCATCGTCATCGGGGGCAATTCGCTGTTGGCTATCCACATGCAGCGCTGCTGCCGCCAGCACCGCCGGCGGGCAGGCATGGCCGGGCTGCCAAACCGCCCGGTGCTGGTCGCCGGGCAGCAGCCGGATCGCGCTGTGGGCCGGGCCGGTGGGGGCAGCAGCAGGCACTGGCGCAAGCACGGCCATCACCGCATCGGCAATATTGGGCTCGGCGGCTTGCAGAACTGTCGCGGGTGATGCAGCCACCACCGGCTGCGCTGTGGCGGGCTTGGGCTGGCCAGGCGTGCGCCGCTTGGCAGGCGCCTGCCTGGCGGGCGCCTCAGGGCTTGTGATGGATTTGGCGCCGACCTTTGTGCCTGCCGCTTTTTTTGCCACGGCCTTTTTTGCCACCGCTTTTTTTGCAACCGGTGTCGTCTTGGGCGCCGCTTTTTTGGCAACCGGTTTGCGGGCCGCTGGCGGCTCGGCCGGCAACACTTTGGTGGGCTCGGTGGGCTCGGTGGGGGGGCTGGCTTTGCGCCGGGATTGGAGGGTGGTCGCCATCGGGCGTGTGTCCGTTGTGGCGCCGCCGGCAAGTTTTGCCGGGCTGGGCGCAAAGTGTGTGGGGGCGCGTTGGCGGCTATACGCCGCGTGCGCGATCGGCCTTGAACTGCAAGCTGAAAGCCGCAAAGCGCTGCTGGTCCAGCGCGTCGCGGATCTCTTGCATCAGGTGCAGGTAGTAGTGCAGGTTGTGGATGCTGGTCAACATCGGGCCCAGCATTTCACCGCAGCGGTCCAGGTGGTGCAGATAGGCCCGGCTGAAACCGCCCTGAGCCTTGTTGTCACGGCCACCGGCACAGGCGTGGCAGCCGCAGCTTTCGTCGATCGGCCGCAGATCGGCCTTGTAGCGGGCATTGCGGATGCGCAAATCGCCAAAGCGGGTGAACAGATGGCCGTTGCGCGCATTGCGGGTGGGCATCACGCAATCAAACATGTCCACGCCGCAGGCCACGCCCTCAACCAGATCCTCCGGTGTGCCCACGCCCATCAGGTAGCG
>JANOBL010000809.1:0-6424 GCA_031411635.1 Betaproteobacteria bacterium | reverse complement strand
GAGGTACGCCAGCAGCTGCTGGTGCGCACCAAGCGCGGCGTCACACCCACCGAGGCCGGCAAGGTGCTGTACGGGCACGCGCAGTTGATCCTGCGCCAGTGCGACCAGGCCCGCGTCGACATGGATGCGGCCGGGCGCGGTCTGTCCGGTGCGGTGGCTGTCGGCCTGGCGCCAGGCACCGCCGCGGCAGGGCTGGCGCTGCCGCTGTTGCGCACGGTGCGTGCACGCCACCCCGGCGTGCTGCTGTACCTGAACGAGACCTACGGCAGCACGCTGTCGGAACTGGTGATGAACGGCCGCATGGACCTGGCCGTGCTGTACGGCGGCCGCGTCGCGGTGCACGGCCTGCAGTTTTTGCCGCTGCTGAAGGAACAGCTCCACGTCGTCGGGCCCGACAGCCAGCCGGCGCCGCCCGAGCAGGTGCCGCTGCGTTTGCTGGGCGAGATGGACTTGTACCTGGCGCGGCCCTACAACGTGGTGCGCAAGATGGTCGACGAGGCCTTTGCCGGCATCGGCCTGGTGCCGCGTGTGGTGGCCGAGATCGAATCGGCCAGCACGCTGACCGCCGTCATCGCCGACGGCCTGGGCGCGACGATCCTGCCCGAGTCGATGGCGCGCACGGTGCTGGCGTCGTGCAACGCCTGGCAGTGCCGCATCGTCGAGCCGGTGATCGAGGCGCCGCTGGCGCTGTGCCAGTCCGACCATCTGCCGCTGACCGAGCCGGCGCAGGCGATCCGGGAGATCCTGCTCGAGCTGGTGGCCACGCTGCCCGGCAGCCTGATCGCAGGCGACGACACCCGGCTGCAGACGTCATAAGCCGCCCTTATCGGGGCACAGCCAATCCGTCTTGGTCGCTGCACAGCTTCGCAGCTACCTTAACGGCCATGGACCCGCTGCAGATCAAGGCCTTCATCGATGCGATGGCGTCGTCGGACCTCGCCGAGATGGAATTCAGCCGCGACGGCTGGACGCTGAAACTGGTGCGGCGGCCAAGCGCCGCAGCGCAGACACACGCCCTTGCGCCGCGGCCCGCCACGCCACCAGCGCCGACGCCGGCCACGCCACTGGCACCGCACGAACTGCAGGCACCGTTGTACGGTGTGGTGCACCTGCAGGCAAGCCCTGGCGACACCCCGTATGTCGCCGCCGGCCAGGCGGTGCGCGCCGGCCAGACGCTGTGCGTGATCGAGGCGATGAAGGTCTTCAACGAAGTCCGGGCCGAGCACGACGCCGTTGTCGACGCCGTGCTCGTCAGCTCGGGCCAGGAAGTCGAAGCCGGCCAGGCGCTGCTGCGCTTTTGCTGAACATCCGCATGTTCGACACCGTCCTGATCGCCAACCGCGGCGACAAGCTGCCGCCAGGCAGCGCAGCGGCGAAGCCAAATCGCGCGGCGCCCGCAGGGCGCAAAGGCGAGTTCGCCGCGGAGCCACCATGTTCGACACCGTCCTGATCGCCAACCGCGGCGAAATCGCCTTGCGGATTCAGCGCGCCTGCCGCGGGCTGGGGCTGCGCACGGTGGCCGTGTACTCCGAAGCCGACAAAGACGCGGCCTACCTGCGCCAAGCCGACCAGGCCTTGTGCATCGGGCCCGCATCGCCGGGCCAGAGCTACCTGAACCAGACCGCGATCCTGTCGGCGGCCGTGGTCAGCGGCGCACAGGCCATCCACCCGGGCTACGGCTTCCTGTCCGAGAACGCTGGTTTTGTCGCCCGTGTCGAACAAGCCGGCCTGAGCTTCATCGGGCCCAGTGCCGATTGCATCCGCACGATGGGCGACAAGGTGTCGGCCAAACGCGCGATGCGTGCGGCCGGCGTGCCCTGCGTGCCGGGGCCGGACACCAGCCTGCCCGACGACCCGGCGGCTGTGCGGGCGCTGGCGCGCCAGATCGGCTATCCGGTGATCGTCAAGGCGGCAGGCGGCGGCGGCGGGCGCGGCATGCGCGTGGTGCACGACGAGGCCGCGCTGGCCGATGCGCTGGCGCTGACGCGCGAGGAAGCGCGGCGCGCCTTCGGCAACCCCGAGGTCTACATCGAGAAGTTTCTACTGCACCCGCGGCATGTCGAGATCCAGGTGCTGGCCGACCGGCATGGCAACGCCGTGTGGCTGGGCAGCCGCGACTGCTCACTGCAGCGCCGCCACCAAAAGGTGTTGGAAGAAGCGCCGGCACCCGGCATCAACCCGGCCGCGATCGCTGCGGTCGGCGAGCGCTGCGCCCAGGCCTGCCGGCAGATCGGCTACTGCGGCGTCGGCACCTTCGAGTTTCTCTACCAGGACGGCGCGTTTTTCTTCATCGAGATGAACACCCGGCTGCAGGTTGAGCACCCGGTGACCGAGATGACCACCGGCATCGACATCGTGCAACAGCAGATCCGCGTTGCACGCGGCGAGCGGCTGGCGCTGACTCAAGACCAGATCGGCTGCGATGGCCATGCCTTCGAGTGCCGCATCAATGCCGAGGATCCCGAGACTTTTGCGCCCGCACCGGGCCGCATCACTGACTGGCTGCTGCCCGGTGGTTTTGGTGTGCGCGTGGACAGCCATGCCTCGGCGGGTTACCGCGTGCCGCCGTATTACGACTCGATGATCGCCAAGCTGATCGTGCACGGCGCGACGCGCGAAGACGCGCTGCTGCGCCTGCGGCTGGCGCTGGACGAGATGCAGGTTGGCGGCATCGCAACCAACCTGCCGCTGCACCGGCGCATCGTCGGCGAGCCCGGTTTCGTCGCTGGCGGTGTCGATATCCACCATCTTGAGCGCTGGCTGCAGCAGCGCAGCGCAGCATGAGCGCCAGCATGCCGATGTTGAGCTTGCTGGGCACCAGCGCGCTGCTCTTCGAAGCCCCAGGCGAGACCACGCTGCCAACCCAGCAGCGCATCTGGGCACTGGCGCGGATTGCCGATGCCTGGCCCGAGGTGCGCGAAGCGGTGCCGGGCATGAACAACCTGATGCTGCGCTTCGCCAGTCCACCCCAGTCGCTAGACGCGCTGGACGCGCTGGAAGCGCGCCTGCACGCCGCCTGGGCGGCGATCGCGCCGCTGACCTTGCAAGGCCGCGTCGTTGAGTTGCCGGTCGTCTACGGCGGTGACGGTGGCCCGCACCTGGCCGACGTTGTGGCCCACACCGGCCTGCCCATCGACGAGATCGTTGAGCGCCACAGCGCGCCGCTGTACCCGGTCTACGCGCTGGGCAGCCACCCGGGCTACTGCTACCTGGGTGGCATGGATTTGCGCATTGCAACACCGCGCCGCAAAGTGCCGGTGCTGCGCATCCCCGGCGGCGCGGTGTCGATCGGCGGCACGCAGACCGGCGTCTCGGCCTCCGACGGCCCCAGCGGCTGGAACACCATCGGCTGCACCACGATGGCCTTCTTCGACCCGACGCAGAACCCGCCCGCGCTGCTGCAGCCCGGCGACAGCATCCGCTTCCGGGTTGCGGGGGTGATTCGATGATCGAGATCCTCTCCACCAGCGCGCTGGCCACCGTGCAAGACCTGGGCCGCGAAGGCGGCTTGCGCTGGGGAGTTGGCAGCTCGGGTGCGATGGATGCGCTGGCGCTGGCCGCCGGCAACATCCTGCTCGGCAATGACGATGCCGCGGCCGGCATCGAGGTGCCGGTGTTGCCGTTTCGGCTGCGCTTTGGCGTCGACACCCCGTTCGCCGTCACCGGTGCCGACGTCGACGCGCGCCTGGACAACCGGCCGCTGCTGCCCTGGACGGTGGTCCAGGCCCGCGCCGGGCAGGTGCTGCATCTGGGTTTGCCCAGGCGCGGCGGGGCCTGGCCAGCGTGCCGGGCTTACCTGTGCCTGGCCGGTGGCATCGACGTGCCGGCCGTGCTGGGATCGCGCAGCACGCAGATGCGTGGTGCCTTTGGCGGCCTGGACGGGCGCGCGCTGCGCCAGGGCGACCTGTTGCGCGCTGGCGCCACCGATGCCGCGTGCATCGACGGCCTGGGGCTGGTGCCGCCAGCGCTGACGATGCCGTTGCAGCTTGACGGCCTGCCGGCGATGCGCGTGCTGCCAGCGGCCGAGTACAGCCACTACACCGAAGCCTCGCGCGCGGCGTTTTGGGACCAGCCCTGGAAGATCAGCGCGCAGAGCGATCGTTACGGCTACCGGCTGGACGGCCAGCCGCTGGCAGCGCTGGCGGCGATCGAGATGCGGTCGCACGGCATCGTGCCCGGTGTGATCCAGGTGCCACCGGGCGGCCAGCCGATCGTGCAGATGCGTGACGCCCAACCGTCCGGCGGCTACCCCAAGCTGGGCACCGTGATCGAGGCCGATCTCTGGCGCCTGGGCCAGTCGCCGGTTGGCAGCCGGGTGCGTTTCATCGAATGCGACTGGCACAGCGCGCTGGCCGCGCTGGCCGAGACGCGGCGCTGGTTGGACCAGGCCCGCCGCTTGGTCGGGCTGCAGCAGCTTCAGCGCGCCAGGGCGTGAGCGGCATGGATACAGACCAGATCCAGCAGATCGCCGCGTGGCTGGCCGCCACCGACATCGGCCAGCTCGAGCTGCAGGGTCCCGGGCAGATCTTGCTGCTGCGCCACGATGGCGCCACGGTTGCGGTTGTCGACAGCGCAGCGCTGCCCGCAGCGGCAACGCCGCCCGACACGCTGACCGTCGCCGCGCCATCGGTCGGCGTGTTTCTGCACCGCCATCCGCTGCGCCAAGACTGCCTGGCCGCGCCGGGCACACCGGTGCAGGCCGGCCAGGCGGTCGGCCTGCTGCAGACCGGGCTGGTTCTGCTGCAGGTGCCGGCACCGGCCGACGCGACCATGCACGAACTGCTGGTCGCCCACGGCACGGTGGTCGGCTACGGCATGCCGCTGGTCACGCTGCGCCACGCCATGCCCACCTGACAGGAGAGCAAACACGATGGACATCGACCTCAACGCCGACCTCGGCGAAGGCTACGGCGCCTGGCGCATGGGCGACGACGAAGCGCTGCTGGGCGTGCTGTCGTCGGCCAACCTGGCCTGCGGCTTCCATGCCGGCGATCCGGTGATCATGGATCGCACGGTGCGCCTTGCCGGCGCGCGTGGTGTCGACATCGGCGCGCATGTCGGCTTCCCCGACCGCCAGGGCTTTGGCCGCCGCGTGATGCAGATCGACGCCGGTGAGCTGGCGGCGATGCTGACCTACCAGCTCGGCGCACTGGCCGGCATCGCCCGCGCGGCGGGGCAGCGCATGACGCACATGAGCTTGCACGGCGCCTTGGGCAACCTGGCTGCGGCCGACGCCGCGCTGGCAGCGGTGCTGATGCGCGCGGTGGCGGCGTTCGATCGGTCGCTGATCATCAGCTCGTCCAGCAGTGCCGCGATCGAAGGCGCGGCGGCAGAGAACGGCCTGCGTATCGCCACCGCGTTCCTGGCCGACCGTGCCTACGACGACCAGGGCTTGCTGGTGCCGCGCCGTTTGCCAAACTCGGTGCTGCACGACGAGGCCGAAGTGCTTGCGCGGGTGCGCCAGCTTCTGGTCGACGGCACGGTGACAAGCTACAGCGGCCAGCGTTTGCCGATGCAGCCACGCTCGATCCTGGTGCACGGCGACACGCCGGGCGCGCTGGCGCTGGCGCGCACGCTGCGCCACGAGATCGAAAGCCGTGGTGGCCGCATCGTGCCGATCTCGCGTCAGTTGAGTCCGCTGAGTCCACTGAGCCAAACATAAGTGCGGCTTATCCCACCACACCCAATCCGTCTTGGCGCCCGCGGCCGCCGACCGATAGATTGAACCCACCGCCGACACCGTCAAACCCGGGACCCCCATGCCCTTCACCGATTACAAGACCGCCCTCGTCACTGGCGCCTCGTCGGGCATCGGTGCCGCCGTTGTCGAGCGCCTGTGCAGCGAAGGGCTGCAGGTGCATGCCGTGGCACGCAGCGCAAGCGCGCTGGCGGCGCTGGCCGAACGCACCGGCTGCACCGCGCATGCGCTGGACGTGACCGACCTTCCCGGCATCACCCGC
The DNA here is from genome assembly GCA_031411635.1 of Betaproteobacteria bacterium. Lineage (GTDB taxonomy): Bacteria > Pseudomonadota > Gammaproteobacteria > Burkholderiales > Burkholderiaceae_C > Pseudaquabacterium. The sequence goes on along the minus strand of JANOBL010000809.1, from coordinate 464 downwards.
TTGACGCAGGCAGTGGCGTTTGACGTGCTCGTCAACAACGCCGGAGTCGACCGGCCCAAGTCGTTCCTGAACGCCGACGCCGAGGACATCGAGCTGCTGGTCGACGTCAACCTGCGCGCCGTGCTGCACCTGTGCCGGCTGGTGGTGCCGGGCATGGTGGCGCGCGACTGCGGCCACGTCATCAACATCAGTTCGATTGCCGGCGCCTACAACTTCGGCGGCAACTCCACCTACCACGCGACCAAGGCGGCGGTCAGCATGCTGTCGCGCCAACTGCGCATCGACGCCTTCGGCAAGCGCGTGCGGATCACCGAGATCTGCCCTGGCCGGGTGGCCACCGACATCTTTGCCCACGTGCATGGCGATTCGCCCGAGATCCGCGAGAAGTACCTCGACGGCTTCGAGCTGCCGCAGGCCGCCGACATCGCCAGCGCCATCGCATTCGCGATCAATGCGCCGGTGGC
>JANOBL010000808.1:0-2399 GCA_031411635.1 Betaproteobacteria bacterium | reverse complement strand
CGCAGCACCAGGCCTTGCAGCGCGGGGGTCAGCTTGATCTGGCAGCTCAGCCGGCTGCCTGCGGTACGTTCAGTGGCGGTGCACTCCAGCATTTCCAGCTCGTTGGCCAGCGGCGCGGGCAGTTGCTGAATCCAGGCCTCGTCCACCATCACATGGCAGGTGGCGCACATCGCCGAGCCGCCGCATTCGGCCACGATGCCGGGCACACCAAACCCGGTGGCGGCCTGCATCACCGACACGCCGTCGGGGGCCTCGAAACTGTGCACGGTGCCGTTGGCTTCGATCAGCGTGATGTCGGGCATGGGCTTGCTTTCCTCGGGTTTTGGTGTTGCGCCTTCCCCCTGCCAGGGGGAAGGTGGGGATGGGGGTTCAGACCTTGCTGACTGGCAATTTTCAACCCCCACCCAACCCTCCCCCTTCCCGGGGGAGGGCTCAAGACATCATGCCGGCGTCAGCTTTAACGGCAGCGTGTCGAGCGCACGCAAGGTGTTGTTCAGCCGGCGTGTCACCGGGCCGGCTGGCTCGATCAGCCTGACCCGCCTGGCCAGCGCCGTCAGCACCACCTCCCCCTCCAGCCTGGCCACCGCCTGGCCCACACAGCCGTGGATGCCCGATCCCAGCGCCACATGGCCACTGGGCCGGCGGCTGATGTCGTAGCGGTGCGGCTCGGGCCATTTGCGCCCATCGCGGTTGGCCGCAGCCAGGAACAGCACGATCTTGCTGTTGGCCGGGATGGCCACGCCGGCGATCTGCGCATCCTGCCCGGCGGTGCGAAAAAAAGTCTGCGCGGTGGACTCATAGCGCAGCGCTTCTTCAAACGCCGGCCGGGCCAGCGCCAGATCGGCTTGCAGCCTGGCGTACTGCGCCGGGTGGTTGGCCAGGCTGAACAGCACATTGCCCAGGCCGTTGATCGTGGTGTCCACACCGGCCGACAAAAACGAGCGCACCAACATAGGCGCTTGCTCCTGGCTGATCTCGCCGGCATCGGCGGCCTGGTAGATCTGGTCGCCAAAACCACCCGGGCGAAGCTGGTCGCGCTGGCAATGTTCCATGATCCAGGCCGTGACCGGCGCCATGCGCGCGGCACTGCGGGCCAGCAGCTCGTTGCGTGGGCCCATCGAGTTGAAAATCATGTCGCCGTAGACCAGCAGGTTCTCGCGGCCGTCCGGCCCCAGCCCCACCGCATCCGGAAACACCTTCAGCGGATACGGCTGGGCCAGGTCGTGGATGCCACACACCAGGCCGCCATTGGCCTGGGCCTTGGCCAGCAGCGCGTCCACCATGCGCTCGGCCTCGGCGGTGAAGCTGGCGCGGATCTGCAGCACCGCCTTGGGGCTGAGGACGCGCGACAACACCGCCCGGGTCTGGGTGTGCAGCGGCGGGTCGGCCTCCAGGATCAGGCTGCGCGGGCGGAACGGGGTTTCGGTGTTGAAGTTGGCCAGGCCCACGCCGGCCGACGAGATGAAGTGGGCATGGTCGTTCAGCACCGCATGCACCTCGGCATGGCGGGCGCAGCCGAAGATGCCGTACTGCGTCAGCCGCAGCACCGGCCCGGCCTCGCGCAAGCGCTCGTGCATCGGGTAGGGGTCGATCAGGTTCTCGGCGCTGTAGGGGTCGAGGTCCAGCTCGGGGATCAGCGTGTCGATGCTCACAGGGTGTCTCCTTGATCGGTGGGGTTTCAATGCACGGCCATGCCGACAAAACGCTCCAGCGTGGCGTCGTCGTCGCGCAATGTGCTTGCCGGTGCGGCATGGGCCACGGCGCCGCGCTCCAGGATCAGCGCGCGGTCGGCATAGCCCAAGGCTTCGCGCACTTGTTGCTCGACGATGAGCACGCTGATGCCGCCTTGCTGGCCCAGGCGCGCAAACGCGGCCAGCAGCTCCTGGCGGATCAACGGGGCCAGGCCCTCCAGCGGCTCGTCCAGCAGCAGCAGGCGTGGCTGGCCCAGCAGCGTCCGCGCCACCGCCAACATCTGCTGCTCGCCGCCCGAGAGCTTGGCGCCGGGGTTGCGGCGGCGCTGGGCCAGGCGCGGGAACAAGGCGTAGGCCTCGTCCAGTGCACTGCGCGGGCGGTGCTTGAGGCCGGCGACCAGGTTTTCTTCGACCGTCAGCGACGGGAAGATGTCGCGTGTTTGCGGCACGTAGCCCAAGCCGCGCTGGGCCCGCTGGTGCGGCGCCAGGCCTTGCAGGTCAACGCCGTCGAAGACGATGCGGCCGCGCCGCAGCGTGGCCAGGCCCATGATGGCTCGCAACGTGGTGGTCTTGCCCACGCCGTTGCGGCCGATCATCGCCAACCGCTCGCCGGCCTGCACCTGCAGGCTCAGGCCGTTGAGCACCGTGACCGGGCCGTAGCCGGCGTGCACGTCGATCAGTTCCAGCAGGATCGCCATTTCAGTTGCC
>JANOBL010000807.1:0-8217 GCA_031411635.1 Betaproteobacteria bacterium | reverse complement strand
TCGGCCGGGTTGGTGGAGGTAAGCGAGACGAACAGCAGAAAATTGCTGCGCGATTTGTCGATGCGCACGCCCTGCTGTACCACCGCGGTGGGCAGGCGCGGCGTGGCGCGCGACAGCCGGTTCTGGATCTCCACCTGGGCCAGGTCGATATTGGTGCCGGTCTCAAAGGTGGCGGTGATCGACCCGCTGCCATTGGCCTGGGCGATCGACTCCATGTAGATCATGCCGGGCGCGCCGTTCAGCTCTTGCTCGATCACCGACAGCACGCTGTCTTCCAGCACCTTGGCCGAGGCGCCGGGGTAGGCCGTTGTGATGGCGATGGCCGGCGGCGCCACCGTGGGGTATTGCGATACCGGCAGTTTGGTGATGGCCGCGCCGCCCAGCACCACGATGAACAACGCGATTACCCAGGCAAAGATCGGCCGGTCGATGAAAAATCCTGACAGCATGGTGGGGCTCCGGCTTCAGCGGCTGGCGGCTGCGGGGGCGGCAGACGCCGCCGCAGCCGGTGCTGCCGATGCAGGTGCTGCAGAAGCCGGCACTGCTGCTGGCGCTGGCGCCGCGGCGGCCCCCGGCGGTGACCACGGCACCGGCTTGACCGGCGCACCCGGCATCATCTTCTGGAAGCCATCCACGATCACCTGCTCACCGGCGGCCAGCCCGTCCAACACCACCCAATCACCGCCCTGGCTGGCGGTGATGCGCACCGTGCGTGGCGCCGGTTTGTTGTCGGCACCAACCACCAGCACCGTGTCGCCGGCCGGGCCGCGTGTCACCGCCTGCTGCGGCAAACGCATGGCTTTGTCGCTGCTGGCTTGCGCCAGGCGCACTTTGACAAACAGACCTGGCAGCAGCACACCCTGCGGGTTGGGCAGTTCGGCGCGCAGGCTGACCTGGCCGGTGGTGGCGTCCACCGTCGGATCGGTGAACAACAAACGCGCGGGCTGGTTGTATTCACTGCCATCGTCCAGCACGATGCGGATCGCCGCGCCGTCGCCGTTGCGCTTGAGTTGGCCGCTGTCCAAGGCCTTGCGCAGCCGCAAGGCATCGGCTGCAGACTGCGTGAAATTGACGTACAGCCGGTCGGTCTGCTGGATCAGCGCGAGCTGCGTGGCGTCGCCCTGGCCCACCAGGGCTCCCTCGGTCACCAGCGCGCGGCCAATGCGGCCGGCAATTGGCGCCTTGATCGCGGCGTAATCCAGGTTGATGCGGGCTGTCAGCAGCGTGGCCTTGGCGGTGGCGCCGTCGGCCTGGGCTTGCTTCAGCGCGGTTTGTGTCACCAGCCACTCTTGCGCGCTGATGGCCTTGGCCTCGGCCAGTGGCTGGTAACGCTGCACCTGGGCCAAGGCTTGCGCCAGGCCGGCATCGGCGCGCGCCACGGCAGCTTCTGCACTGGCCACGGCGGCGCGGTAGGCCGCGTCGTCCAACTGAAACAGCGGCTGGCCGGCCTGCACCAGCGCGCCCTCGGTGAACAAGCGTTTCGCCACGATGCCCGGCACCCGGGCCCGCACCTGCGCCACGCGCCAGGCCTCCAGCCGGCCCGGCAACTCCACGCCCAGCGCCACCGTGCCGGGCTGCACCGTCACCACCCCCACCGTGGCCGGCGGCATGCCACCGCCCGGCGGGCCGCCGGCCTTGGCGGCATCACCACCGGCAGGGCCGCAGGCGGCCAGCGTTGCCGCCAGGGCCAAGGCCAACACGGCGTGATGACCAGGACGGCGAAACAGCAACAGGCTGGATGGGGGCATGGCGGGTAGGTGATGAATGACGAGAATGACGAATGGCGAATGGCGCAAAAAGAGCAGTGCAAGAACGGGGCCGGGGCGGGTGAAGCGAGGTGATGCGAGGTGAAGCGCCGGACTTGCGGCAAAACGCGAAATCCTTGTCACCTGGCTGCCGGCCCCGCACAAACCCGTGCAACATGATGCCAATAGTTTACATACAATCACGGATGTATGTTTGCTATCCCCCAGCCCCTGTCAGGCCGATTGGTTTTTGCCAAGACCGGCGTGTTGGTGTCAGTGCAGGTGTGGGTTGGGCAGCAACCAGGGCTGCGCTGATGGCCCGCCGCACCAAGGGCGAGGCCCAGGCCACCCGCGAGCGGTTGCTCGACACGGCCGAGCAGGTGTTTCTGGCGCGTGGTTTGTCGCGCAGCTCGCTGCAAGACATTGCCCAGGCCGCCGGCCTGACCCGGGGCGCGATCTACTGGCACTTTGCCGACAAGCTGGCCTTGTTCGAAGCGATGATGGCGCGGGTGGATTTGCCGATGGAGCAGGCCTTGGCCACCGCCGAGCAGCTCAGCGCCACATCGGCCACCGATCCGCTGCGGGTGCTGCGATCGCTGGCGCTGGAGCCGTTTGCGCTGATGCAGCGGGATCCACACGCCCACCGGGTGTTCACGATCCTGATGCACCGGGCCGAGTTTGTTGGCGAGCTGGCACCGCTGGCACGCCGGCAAGACGGCGCGCTGAGCGACTGCGTGCAGCGCATGGAGCGGCTGTTCAAGACCGCGGCCGACCAGGGTGCGCTGGCCGCCGGCATCAGCCCACGTTGCGCCGCCACCGCGCTGCTGGCGCTGATCGACGGCCTGTTGCGGCTGTGCACGCTGGACGATGCAGCCGGCACCGCCAGGCACAGCGTGGCACCGGCGGTGGACGCGCTGTTGCGCGGGCTGCGCCGCGCCGATGACGGGCTCAGAGTGGCTCAAGACCGTCCACCAACTCGAGAATGATCGCCCGCACCGCCTGCGCCGGCTCTGACAGCGGCAGCCGGTCCGAGGTGCACAGCGCCAGCGGCACCTCGATCACCGGGGCAACGATGCGGCAGATGCGGGCCTGGATAGACTCCGCCACCGCCCGCGCCGCAGAAGCCGGCAACACCGTGGCGGCCACACCGCTGGCGACAGCGGCCGACAGCGTGGCCGCCGACTCGATCTCGGCAACGACGCGCGGCACCATCTGAAGGCTGGCAAAGGCTTCGTCGACATACTGGCGCAGGTAGTTGTGTGCACGTGGCAGCAGCAACTCGACCTCGCGCAGGTCGGCCAGCGCCACCTGCTGCGGGCCTGCGGTTTGACCGGCCGGCGCCACCAGCACCAGCTCTTCGGTCAACAGCGGCTCGAAGCTCAGGCCTTGCACGACGCTGCGGCCGCCGTAAAGCACCGCCATGTCCATGCGGCCGTTGCCAACCTGTTCGCACAGCGTTGTGCCCAGGTTCTCGTTCAGGTACAGCACCACGTCCGGATGGCGGGCGCGCACCGTCTTCAGCAGCGGCAAGGCCAGCGCCGACGCCGCTGTGCCTGGCGCCAGGCCTACCGATACCTGGCCCGACAGCGCGCGCCCCGAGTTGCGCACATCGGCCTGCGCCTGCTCGAACTGCTTGAGCATCAACTGCGCATGGCGGTACAGCACGCGCCCGGCTTCGGTCGGCGTGACACCGCGTTTGGTTCGTACCAGAAGCTGCTGGCGAAACTCGCCCTCCAGCGTTGCGATCTGCTGGCTCAACGCGGGCTGGGCGATGTGCAGCACATCGGCGGCCTGGGTCAGGCTGCCGATGTCGACGATCTTGACGAAGTACTTCAGGCGTCTGAGGTTCATGCGGCGGCTTGTTGCCAATGGTGGCCGATGGCGGTGCGGACGATGCTGAAGCAAGCGTCGCGCCAGCGTCAATCCGCGCAAACCTCGGTGCCATCGGTGGACAATCGCCCGATGGCCGTGAACTTCAAGACTCTGCGCAGCTTTGTGACGGCGGTCGACACGACCAGCCTGTCAGCCGCCGCCCAGCGGCTGAAGTTGGCGCAGCCCGCGTTGAGCCAGCAGATCGCGGCGCTGGAAAGCCACTTTGGGCAACAACTGCTGCTGCGCTCGAACACCGGCGTGGTGCCCACTGCCGCCGGCCGCGAGCTGTACCGCCACGCGCAACTGATGCTGGACCAGCTCGACCGTGCCGAGCGCGAGGTGGCACGCCTGGCCGGCACCGTCTCGGGCACCGTGTCGGTGGGCCTGGCAACCTACAGCACCACCTCGATCCTGTCGACGCCGCTGCTGAAGGCGGTTCGTGAGCAGCATCCGGGCATCAGCCTGTTCATCAACGACAACTTCGGCCTGGTGCTGAGCGAGATGGTGATGACCGGCCGCATGGACATGGCGATCATCTACGCGCCCAGCCAGTTGGCCGGCGTGCGGCTGGAACCGATGCTGGTGGAGGAGTTGTTCTTCATCGCGCCGCCCGGCACCGAGCTGCCCGCCGGCTGCGAAGAGACGATTGCGCTGGCGGCGCTGACCGGCATGGACCTGCTGTTGCCGGGGCGCACCCACTACTTGCGCCGGCTGACCGACAGCGCTTTTGCCAGGGCGCAGTTGCAGCCACGGGTGACGGCCGAGATCGAATCAGCGGCGACGCTGCGCGAGGCCATCGCAGCCGGTCTGGGCGCGACGATCCTGCCCTGGGCGCTGGCCAGCACCTTCGCCGGGCCGGCGCTGCCGGTGATCCGCCGTGTCGTGGCGCCGAGCATCGAGACGACGGTATCGCTCTGTGTCTCGGAACAGCGGCCGATGAGCGAGCCGGCGCGCATCGTGCGCGACATCCTGGGTGGGCTGGTGCGCGAGTTGCTCGATTCGGGGCGGTGCGTGGGGATTCGGGCGCCGACGAGGGTTGGGGCGGTGGGGTGAGACGGGTTGGCCGTCGAGGTGGCGTATCCATGGACCATTTCTCGATCGCGGTCGCGCCTGACCAGCTTCGCCAGTCCTACGGCCGCCAGACGCTGACTTTCCAGTTATCGATGCCGTGCTTGATCGACCCAGCTGGCGCGCTCTCCTGGAGGCTGACGCGGCGCTCGAAACCGAACCGAAGCGGTGCGCCGCCGGCCGAGAAGTCCGGGCAGGACGCCGCCGGGCCACAGGCAGGTCCGTCTACCTGCTCGAAGTCGGTCACCACCAGGCTTGGAAGTTGGTTGAAGTTGTTGACCCACAAAGCAAGGCAGCCGCGGCCGCGACTTGATACGTAGCGGCGCCCAGCCTGCTCAATCATGGGATAGGACAAGACAGTGAAGGACGACGAGGTCGCACTCAGAAGGTCGCAGTCCTCGGTGTAGTCGACGGCATGGATCGCGCCGAGCGCCTGCGGGTCGTAGATCGCCGATGCCTTGGCGTTGAAGACGCGCAGGCTGCTCGGTCCTGCCGTCATCGTGTGCACCATGTGGCGGAAGGCCCCAGGCAAGCCGCCGGTGGCGCTGCGATCCTCGTTGTGGGTGGGTCCGTTCTGCGTCGGATCGGCGATGGCGCTCACACGCCAATCAGAAGGATCAAACTCGCTGTCGGTGAAAATGATGGCTGGCATTGATGACACGAGCAACTTGCCCGCGTTGCCTGACGCCAGCACCGTGCTACCGCCGCTGCCGCGCACATCGACACGGAGCACAGCGCCATCGTCGGCAAATTGCACAGGGGCCAGCGTGTAGGTGGCCGCCGTCGCACCTGCGACGTCGACGAAGTTCACGCCCCCGTCAGCCGAACGTCGCCACTGGAACGTGGGCTGGTCGATGCCGCTGGTCTGGGCGGTGAAGGATGCGCTCGCCCCCGCCTGCACAGTAAGCGTGAGTGGGTAGATCGACACGGCGGGCGTGGCCGCCGGCGGGTTGATGACAGGGTTGCAAATGTTCGAGAAAAAGCTGCATTCCGGCGCGTCGCCGCCGCCGCCGCTGCCAATGATGGCCACCAGCCCGAGGGCGACGACACCGGCCAGCGTGATCCGGCGCAGCCAGGTGGCAAAGCGGTGGTCATGGGGCACGGTGGGCCTTCCGGTGGAGATGAAGGCAGTGCAGGATGCCGGCCGCAACGGCAGCGCCGAGCGCTGCAGCGACGAGGTCACCGACATCGAAGGTGCCGCGCAGGAAGTAGTTCTCGATGACGCGTGCGACCTGGCCGTGGCCGAGGACCTGCCGCAGCGCATCGGCCAGCGGCTCACGGACCTGCGGGTGCTGGCCGATCTCGAACGCCCCATTCACCACAAACCAGAACGCGCAGGCGCCGTAGCGCCAGCCGGGCCGCGGCACCAGCAACGCGGCGCTGAAGAGGCTGAACGCCAACGGATGCACGAAGCTGGGCAGCCACTGACCGATGGCGCCGAACAGGTGTCGACCCGAAAGGGAGGCGACGGCGGGAACCCAGAGCGCGTGCGAAGCCGACCTGTCGCTGAGGTAAACCAGAACGCCTGCAGCCAGGCTCAGGCAGCCGATGACCAACAACGCCGCCGTTCGGCCCCAAACATGGGGTTCGGGCGCCTCCCCATCGGCAAGTGCCCGATGATCGCAAGCAGTGACTGCTCGTTGCATGACCATGCCTTCAAGGTTTCAGTGCTGAGTGAGTTCAGAGACGATCTGCAGGGCGAGTTGCTTGCTGGCGACGCTCAAGTTGCCCTCCAGCACGTCGCTGCCTGGGTCGATCCACTCGGCAAGACTGACGAAGGGCCCGGTGTACTCGAACTTCTTCTCATTCGTGCCCGCCTTTTGCTCGACGCCAGTCGGCCGCACTCGGACCAGGACGCTCATGGTGAATCCGATACGCTCGTCGCGAGTCGAAGACAGTCGAAGGCCCTGCAATTCCACCCCTATCAAATAAGCGGCTGCGACAGAGGTCAGGTTCCATTGCAGTGCCGCACGCGCGGTGACGCTGCGATCCAACTCGTGAACCAGGTCGTGCGCGTTGAGCACCTGCGCCAGGCGCGCCCGCACTTTGGCGGCGTTCTCCTCCGACAAGGCACCGGTCAGTCCAACCGCTGCACCCGCCACCGTGCCGGTTGCACCGCCGAGCATGGCGCCGAGGGGAACACACAACACGGCAAGCGGCCCGCAACCCAATCCATAAAGTGCGCCGATCACCGTACCCGAGCTGGCGCCCGTGGTCGCGTTGTCACCGAACGCCTGATTGCGGATGTTGATTTCGCTGTTGACCTGCGGGCCACTGACCACGATCAACGACACGGACTCGCGACGAGGTACCGGCGCGATAGACGGCGCTGTCGTGCAAGCACACTGGGCGATTACAAGAAGCATCGCAACAAGTGATCGTGCACTACCGGCAAACATCAAGAGATCCTTTGACGATGCGCGGCCCACTCGACATGGGCGTCGCATCAGGATTGCCCATGGCGGCGTCGCCTGGCGAATACTGGTACTTCGTTCCACCAATGAGCTTACAAATGAAATCGATGGATTTGTTCGTCAGGCTAGGCGCAAACCGCAGCCATAGCCAAAGCTATGGCGAGGATTTGCAACGACGCATGGCGGACGAAGACACGATTTAATGTAAGCGGTTTGGTGGAACGAAGTACTAGACCAACCAATCCGCCCAAGAGCAGCAAATTGGCTCGCGGCTCTGGAACCGCAGCCATGGCGATCCGTTCGTGCATCGCTGCTGTTGGGTGCAAGCCGTCCCAGAAGACATAGGTGCCGCAGTCGGCGGCGGTCACGGCAGCGCAGGCATCGGTGGCGTTGGTGAAACCGTAGGCTTGGGGGTTACCGACCACGCCAGTCAGGAACGAGAACGTGTCGAAGACGTTGACCCCGGCCTGGCCGTCGAGCCGCGCCAGCAGTGCCTGGTTCATGCTGGCGGTGAGGGCCGTCGCCAGGGCTGCCGCATCGGTACCCATCGAGACGACAGCCGGGACGACGCCGAGGTTGACGTTGTCGAAGACCAGAAACTGCGTCGCGCCGGCGCCACGCAACGTGTCGACCAGACTGCCCAGGTTGTTCGCGTAGACCGTGGCTGCTGCGGCGATGGTTTGCGGGATGTTGGCGCCGCCGGCCATGGCGAACAAGGCGTCGCGCGCATCGTTGCCAACCTCGGCGATGACGAAGAGCGCGTCCGACGGCGCTTTGTGCGACATGCGATCAAGAAACATCCCCGACTGCGTCGTCAGCGTCGGCACCGGCACGTCGGGCCCGCCGGTACGTGCGCCGGCGAAGGCGAAGTCGGTGCCGCCGGCCAATGACGGCGCTGCCGACAGCCCATGCATGCCTGCAAAGTCTTCAGCCCATACCGGCCCGTTGCTGAAGCGTCCGGTCGGGTAGTACGGATAGTCGGGGATGTAGCTGTTGCCGGTCACTGCCTGTGGCACGCCAGCCGGCTGGCTGATCGCCAGCGCCACGTTGCCGCCGTCGGAGACGCTGTCGCCGAAGAAGAAGATGTTGCTGTAGGGGCCGGCGTGCGCAGAGACCCA
>JANOBL010000806.1:0-3486 GCA_031411635.1 Betaproteobacteria bacterium | reverse complement strand
CCTGGGGCACATGGGCCAGCCGGGCCTGAAACTCGGCCAGCGTATAGCGGCCGCCCCACCAGGCTTCGGCGCGGGTATGGCGGGCCTGCACCCACAGCAGCGGCGCTGTGATGGCCTGCCAGGTGGCGATCACCTCGCTGGCGCGGTTGGGCACCGGGTTGATGCGCTTGTGCGCCGCGTTGGCCCGCAGATGCCATTGGCCATCTGCCGCCGGTGCGGCCCAGTGGCCGGCCAGCCACAAGGCCTTGTCGGCCGGCAAGCGCGGGTTGTTCTTGCGCAAGCGCTGGGCCACCGCGTCCTGGCTGGCATAGGGCGCCAGGTGCTGCGGCGTTTTCAACTCATCCAGCCAGGTGGCCAGGCGTTTGGGCGCCTGCGCAGCGGGCAGGTCAGGCAGGCCAAAGCCTTCCAGGTTGATCAGCCGACGCACCCTTGCGGTGCGCACCGCTGCATACGTCATCACCACGTTGCCACCCATGCTGTGGCCCAGCAAATCCACCGGTGCGTCGGGTGACAGCGCATCGATCAGCGCGTCCAGATCGCCCACGTAGTCGGCAAACCAGTAGCTGTCGGTGGGGGGGCCTTCGGTGCCGCCAAAGCCGCGCCAATCGGGTGCTATCACGCAGCGCTGGCCCAAGGCGCCGCCGGCCATCGCGTCGACGACAAACTGGAACGACGCCCCCACGTCCATGAAGCCGTGCATCAGCAGCAGCAGCGGCTGGCCGGGCGTGGGTTGGCCCCATTGGGTGAGGTGGTGGCCGAAGCCCCGCAAGCGCAACATGCGGCTTTGGCCAGGGCGGCGCACGAGGTAAGGCATGGTCATGCCCACTACTGTAGAGGACGGCCGGGCACGCCTGCCAGAATCCAGCGCATGATCGATTTCAAACTGCGCCCAGCCCAGCCTGGCGATGTGCCGGCAATCGTCGGCCTGATCACCGAACTGGCCGAGTTCGAACACCTCAGCCACCTTCTGCAGCTCACGCCCGACAAGCTGTCGCAGCACTTGTTTGGCGAGCGCCCGGTGGTGGAGGCGGTGGTGGCCGAGGCGGCCGGCCAAGTGGTGGCTTATGCGCTGTTCTTCACCAACTTCTCCACCTTTCTGGCCCAGCCCGGGCTGTACCTGGAGGATTTGTACGTGCAGCCGGCTTTGCGTGGCGCGGGCATCGGCAAGGCCTTGCTGAAGCACCTGGGCGCGCTGGCGGTGGCGCGCGGTTACGGCCGCTTTGAGTGGACCGTGCTGGACTGGAACGAAGACGCGATCCGCTTCTACGAAAAGATGGGCGCCACCGTGATGCCCGAGTGGTGCATCTGCCGCGTGGCCGGTACAGCGTTGTCGGCGTTTGCGCCGCCACCCGAGGCTGTTTGAGCCTCAGCCAGCCGCCGCGCAGGCCATCAACAGCTCAGGCGACACCTTGTTGCCACCCGAGTGCGGGCCCAGCACCGAGTGCACCGCATAGTCACGCTGCGAGGTGTCGCGCCGCACTGGCTGCGACAGGCTGTTGCCGTAGGCCGAGGTCAGCACCACCACCACCGGTGTCATCACCGTGGGCCCACGCTTGACCACCAGGCCGGTTTCGCCGGATTGCAGCCGCACAAAACAGCCCGGTGGGTAGACGCCAAACTCCTTGACCAGCGCGGCCGTCATCGGATGGCCGGGGTCTTGCATGAACATCATGCGGCCGGCCTTGTCGGCGGCAATGCCGATGCGGCCACAACGTGGGCTGAGCTTGGCGGTGTAGATGTCGGCACGTCGCACCAGTGCGGCCAGGTCGCTTACCTCGCGCAGGCCGTGTGGGTAACCGCTGCCGTCGGCGTTTTCATGGTGCTGGGCCACGGCGCTGAGCCAATCGGCATCGTCCACGCCACTCATCTCCAGCAGCAGCCGGCTGAACTCGGGGTGGGCCTGGATCGCTGCGCGTTGCTCGGGCGTGGCTGGCTCGTTGTGCGCGGCCAAATGGCCTTGCAGCTCCAGCATCGACAAATTCATCGTCAGCGCCACCTTGAAAGCGCGCTGCGATTCGTCGGCCGACCAGCCCAGGCGCTGCGCCACCAGGCAGCTTGTGATCGCCGCATGCATCGAATGGTTGACGCCGTACTGCACATGCTCGTTGCCGTGCTGGCGCAGCATCTGGAAGATCGCCAGATCCTTGTCGCGCTCGATCAGCGCCAGCACCGGCGGTGTGGCCTCTTGCAGCGCATCGACAAAACCGTCTTTTTCAGAGTCGCGCAGCGTCTGGCCAAGCTGCTCGGTGCACTGGGTCCACAGCCCGGGCAGCTCGGCCGGCTTGGCCAGCTTGACCCGGTCGGCCACGGTTTGCAGCTCGGCAATGTCCACCAGCGCACCGCGCACAAACAAGGCCTCGCGCTGGTCGGCTGATTTGATCACCTGGCCACGCGCCAGCATCAAGGTGCCGTCGTTGTCGCGCACATTGAACGGCAGCGGCCGACCGAGCTGCACACGCTGCTTGACCAGTGAGAGAGGGGAAAACTGCATGGCGGCTCCATTGGGCGCAGGACCAGGCCCACGATGCAGCCGGTTTGAACGGCCTTGGTGCGATATCGGCCGATGGGATTTGAACTTGAGCAGATTTCTGTTTGATGTGGGCCGGGTTTCGACGAGTCGGCAGCGCTGCGCCCAGGCCCTAAGCTGGCGACCATGCCCCGCACCTCAGCGCCCGCCGACATCGACCGCCATGCCGCCTTGCACCAGGGTTTTGCCTGGTCGGTGCCGGCGCAGTTCAACATCGCCGAGGTGTGTTGCGCACGCTGGGCGCGCCGCACGCCGCGTGCCACCGCGATCCGGTGCCTGCAACCCGACTTTCGCAGCCAGCGCCTGAGCTACCGCAGCTTGCAGCGCCAGGCCGATCAGCTTTCCCAGGCCTTGCGCCGGCTGGGTGTGCAGCGCGGTGACCGGGTGGCCATCGTGATGCCGCAGCGGTTGGAGACGGCCGTCGCCCACATCGCCGTTTACCAGCTCGGTGCGGTGGCAATGCCGCTGGCCATGCTGTTTGGCCCCGACGCACTGGCCTACCGGTTGCAGGACAGCGGTGCCCGGCTGGCGATCGTGGATGAAAGTGCAATCGCCAACCTGCGCAGCGCGCGGCTGGATTGCCCCGATCTGCGCACCGTGCTGGCGGTGGGCGCGGCGGCCGGGCAGGGCGACATCGATTGGGCCGATGCGCTGGCGGCTGAATCTTCCCGCTTCGAGTCGGTGATCACCCAGGCCGACGATCCGGCGGTGCTGATCTACACCAGCGGCACCACCGGCCCGGCCAAGGGGGCCCTGATCCCGCACCGGGCGCTGATCGGCAACCTGAGTGGCTTTGTCTGCAGCCAGAACTGGTTTCCGTGGGTCGAGGGGATCAGGCCCCTTTCCCTGGGGAAAGGGGAGCGGGGAAAGGGGGGCGTCAATTCAAGGCCGAGGCCCAGCCTCGGGGATTCGGAACACGCAGTGTTCTGGAGCCCCGCGGACTGGGCCTGGACGGGCGG
>JANOBL010000805.1:0-8411 GCA_031411635.1 Betaproteobacteria bacterium | reverse complement strand
GTCCAGCACCAGGTCCACCTCGCCCGAGGTCAGCGCCGCCAGCCGGGTGGCGTCGCTCTTGATGCTGAGAAAAGTCACCGCGTCGATGTTGCCGTTGGCCGGATCGGTGCGGCCCCACCAGCCGTCAAAGCGCTGCAACTGCACCCGCACATCGGGCTCGTAACGTTGCAGCCGCCAGGGCCCGGTGCCGTTGGCATTGCGCACCGCGTAACTCTCCTGCTTGGCGTTGAAATCCTGGGCCAGCAGCACGCCGTGTGTTTCGCACCAGGGCTTGCTGAGCATCGCCACGTACTGCAGCTTGTCGGGCAGCACCGCGTCGGGCGTGTGGAGCTGGAAATCCACCGTCAGCGCATCGATCTTCTTCACGGCGGCAATGCCCTTCAGCGTGAAGCTGCGCTGCGACGTGGGGCCCAGTGCACGCGCTATCGAGAACAGCACGTCGTCGGCGCTGAACGGCGCACCGTCGTGAAACTTCACGTCCGGGCGCAGCTTGAAGCGCCAGGTGGTGGGCGCTGTCATCGCCCAGCTCTGGGCCAGCGCGGGCGCCAGCTTGAACTGCGGGTCGCGGCCCACCAGCGATTCGTAGACCTGGTGCACCACCCGGGTGTGGTACAGCAGCGCCAGCGCATGCGGGTCCATCGTCTGCGGGTCGTAGGCGCTGGCCACACGCAGTGCTGTGCTGGCCGGCGTGGACATGGCGGCTTGCAGCAGGCAAAGCAAAGCACTGGCGGCGATCAACCAGGTGCGCAGGGGTTTCATCATCGGCAGGCTCCTGTGGCTTGGGCAAGATTCTGCGGTGTGGCCGGGCAACCGTCGCTGCTAACCTCGGTGCATGAGCAACCGTGCCGTCCCCACCTGGTTGGCCCGTCTGCTGGGCCCCTGGGTGCACGAGGTGGACCGCAGCAGCCTGCGCGCCGATGCGCTGGCCGGCCTGTTGGGTGCGCTGCTGGTGCTGCCGCAGGCGATTGCGTTTGCCGCATTGGCAGGCCTGCCACCGGCGATGGGCCTGGCCGCTGCGGCGCTGCCGTGTGCGGTGGCTGCGCTGGCCGGGTCCAGCCGGCATGTGGCCTCGGGGCCGACCAATGCCACCTCGCTGGCGTTGGGCGCGATGCTGGTGCCGCTGGCCGCCGGGGATGCGCGATTGATCATCCCGCTGGCGCTGGTGCTGACCTTGGGCGTGGGCCTGCTGCAGGTGGCGCTGGCTTTGAGCCGGCTGGGCGCGCTGGCCAATTTCATCTCGCCATCGGTGATGCTGGGTTTCACCAGCGGCGCGGCCGGGCTGATTGCCTGGTATGCGCTGGCCGGTCTGCTGGGTGCGGCAGGCCGCACGTCGCCGCTGCAGGCCTGGGGCGCGGGCGTGGTGCCAGCGGCGCTGCTGGTGGGCGGCGTGACCTTGGCGGCCGCAGTGGCTGGCCGGATTTTTTGGCGCCAAGGGCCTTATATGCTGTTGGCGCTGGTACTGGGCATTGCCGCCGGCTGGGGCGTCACGCAGGCGGTGGCGGCGGGTGCGCTGCCCGGCGCGCCGCCGCTGCGGGTGGGCAGCCCACCGTCGGCCTGGCCGCATTGGGCGTGGCCCTGGGCCGGGCTGGGCGGCGCCAGCGGCGGGCCTGGCCTGGGCGGCCTGGCGGCGCTACTTCCGCAACTGCTGCCACAACTGCTGCCGGCGGCGCTGGCGCTGACCATCATCGCGCTGGGCCAGGCCATCGCCATCGCCAAGGCACTGGCGGTGCGCAGCGGCCAGGTGATCGACGCCAACCGCGAGTGCCTGGGCCAGGGCCTGGCCAACCTGACGGCGGGTTTTGGCGGTGGCTTGCTGGTGTGCGGCTCGCTGAACCGCTCATTGCCCAACCTGGAGGCCGGCGCACGCACGCCGCTGGCCGGTGTGGCGTCTGCAGCATGGCTGCTGGCGCTGGTGGCGCTGGCCGGGCCGCTGCTGGCGTGGATCCCGCTGGCGGGTGTCAGTGCGCTGCTGTTGCTGGTGGCCTGGTCCTTGGTGGACCGCGCGGCCTGGGCGCGCTGCTGGCGGCTGGACCGCAGCGAGTTTGGCATCGCGCTGGCCACTGCGGCGGCCACGCTGGCGCTGCGGCTGGAGGTGGCGGTGCTGGCCGGCGTGGCCGGCTCGCTGGTGGTTTACCTGTACCGCATGGCGCGGCCGGCGCTGCGCACCATGGGTTTTGACAGCCAGCGGCTGGGCCGGCCGTTTGTCGTGATCGGCCCGCCGCCGCTACCGCCACCGCCCCAGGCCCTGCCCGAATGCCCGCAGCTCAAGCTGCTGCGCATGGAGGGCTCGGTCTGGTTTGGCGCGGTGCCGCATGTGGCCGATCATTTGCGCAGCTTGCGCCAACGCGCGGTGGCCTCGGCGCAGGGCCAGCGCCACCTGCTGGTGATGGCCAAGAGCATGAACACCATCGACCTGGCCGCTGCCGACCTGTGGGACGACGAGTTGCTGCGCCGCCGCGCCGCTGGCGGCGACCTGTACTTTCACCGCCCGCGGCCGCAGGTGCTGGGGATGTGGCAGCGCACCGGTTTTTTGCAGCGCCTGGGCCAGGACCATCTGTTTCCCGACAAGCACCATGCCATCGCCAGCATCGTGCCCCGGCTTGACGATGCGGTGTGTGCCAGTTGCCGGGTACGCTTGTTTGAAGAATGCGGCGCCCGGCCCGGTGCGCCGCTCACCCACGCGATCTGAAAAAAGGCAACACCATGACCGTCTCCACCGTTACGCCGCTGCGCACACCACGCACCCGACGGCCCGCCGCACCGGCGGCCGCCACAGCCCAAGTTGCCGCCCCGGCCGCCGCCGCAGCCCAAATTGCCGCCCCGCCGCCCAAGCCCGGCGAATGCATCCTGGTGCTGCAGGGTGGCGGCGCTTTGGGTGCCTACCAGGCCGGCGTGTTTGAGGCGCTGGCCGCCGGCTACCGGCAGCCCGATTGGGTGGCCGGCATTTCGATCGGCGCGATCAACGCCGCGCTGATTGCCGGCAACCCCGCGCCGCGGCGCGTGGCCCGGCTGCGTGAGTTTTGGGAGCAGGTCAGCTCATCGCCCGCACTGGCGCCCTGGGGCTTGCCGCTGCCGGCGCGTGGTGCGCTCAACGAGGCCAGCGCCACCCAGGCCATGCTGTTGGGTGTGCCGGGGTTTTTCAGCCCGCGCTGGCCACCGGCGGCGCTGCAGCCGCGTGGCAGCCTGGCGGCGATCAGCGTCTACGACACCGCACCGCTGCGCAAGACGCTGGAGCGGCTGGTGGATTTTGAGTTGCTCAACAGCGGCAAGGTGCGCTTGTCGGTGGGCGCGGTGAACGTGCGCAATGGCAACTTTGCGTACTTTGACACCCAGCGCCAGCGCATCGATGTGCGCCACATCCTGGCCAGCGGCGCGCTGCCGCCGGGCTTTGCGCCGGTGGAGATCGACGGCGAGTTTTATTGGGACGGTGGCATCGTCTCCAACACCCCGCTGCAATACGTGCTGGACCAGCCCGGCCACCAGGCCCGCACCGTCTTCCAGGTGGATTTGTTTGCGGCGGTGGGGGCCTTGCCGGCCACGCTGGACGAGGCGGTGGAACGTGAAAAAGACATCCGCTTCTCCAGCCGCACCCGGCTCAACACCAATCTGGAACTGGACTGGCAGGTGATCGCGCTGGCCGCGCAGCGCCTGGCCGCACGCCTGCCCGAGGCCTGGCGCAACGACCCCGATCTGCAAAAACTGGCCGGCCTGGGCTGCCAGGGCACGGTGGACGTGGTGCACCTGATCTACCGCCGCAAGCATTACGAAACCCAGGCCAAGGACTACGAGTTTTCGCGCTTGTCGATGCGTGAGCACTGGGACAGCGGCCGTGCCGACATGGCGCACACGCTGGCCGATCCGCGCTGGACTGGGCGCCAGCCCAGTGCCAACGGCGTGCGGGTGTTTGACCTGACGGTGGGTGGGCCGTCTTCGGTGCGTGAGCCGGGGTGATGGCCTGGGGCGATGCCAGCGCTCAGGCCAGCGGATCACCCTGGCCCACCATCGCGCCCCATTGGTCCATCAAAATCAGGCCACCCACCGTGTCGGCCTTGCCCTGGTCGCGCCTGGGCAGCGCCAGCGCCTGGTCGGTGTAGGCAAACCGGGCCATCACAGCAGCTCGGCTTGACGGCGCAGCGGGGTTGCCGGGGCTTCGGCGTCGCCGCGCTGGTCCGGCTCGGCGCCTGGTGCATCGGCAGCGGCGCGCTGCCGGATCACCACCCGGTCGCCCGGCGTCTTGTCCAGCAGCAAACGGGTCACGTCCGGCCTTGAATAGTGGCCAGCCGGATCGGCAGCGGCCTTGGCCAGCGAGATCATGCCCAGATCAAGATCGGCGTAGACGATGCCCTCCTGGCCCTCGGGCAGCGGCTCGGAAATCAACTGCCCGTCGGGCGCGTAAATGCCGCTGAAGCCACCGCCTTCCAGCAGCAACTGGCGCTTGGTGGGATCGTCGCCACACAGCGTCTGGATCATCTCGGCCGACACGGTGGCGCAGGGCGCCAGCACAAAGCATTGGCCCTCCACCGCGTAGATGCGGCTGGCGGCGTTGTTGACCTCCGCCCCCAGCGCATAAGCGCCGCCCCGGTACAGCGAAAAACTGGGCCAGGCGGCGATGTGCACCTGCTCGTTTTGCGCGTACATCGCGTACTTGGACAGCGGCTGCAAATGCTCCCAGCAGCACAGCGCGCCCACCCGGCCCAGCTTGGTGTCGTACACCGACAAGTCGCTGCCGTCGCCCTCGCCGTAAATCGTGCGCTCCACATGCGTGGGCTTGAGTTTTCGGCGGGTGGCCACCGTGCGGCCCTGGTCATCGATGATCCATTGGCCCATGTACAGGCTGCCGCCGGCTTTTTCGCTCAGGCCCATCACCACCATGATCGTGTTGTCCCTGGCGGCTTGCGCCAGGCGATCGGCTTCGGGCGAGCCGTAGACCAGCGAGTTGTCGTGGTAGCGCTGGATGAACTGCATGCCCCAGGCCGGTGAATCCAGCCAGATGAACCAGGGGTAACCCGGCAGCCAGGTTTCCGGAAACGCAATCAGCTTGGCGCCTTGGCCGGCGGCTTGTTCGATCAGCTTGATGGCCTTGTCGATGCCGGCCTCCAGATCAAGGAAAACCGGTGCGGCTTGCACTGCGGCGGCGCGAAATTTGGGGTGCGAGACGGGCATCGTGGTTCCTGGGTTGGACGTGGGTGGCTGGGCTTGGGTGTTCGGCACCCGAATGCTAGGAAACAAAGCCATCAGCGGCTTGTCTGCAAGTGGCGCGGCTCTTGACCCGGCAACCCGGTGCGCAGCATGGGCTGGCAGCGGGTTGCGGCGGCCCCCACGCCGGCGTAACCTGGGCCCATGCACCACAGCGTCAGCACCCGCAGCGTCGAGCCCAGCCAGCGCCTGGCGTTCTGGACCGACATGGTCTGCAACACTTATGTGCAACTCGATTGCGACGCCGCAGCCGGCGCGGCCACGATCGAGGGCGACATCAGCGCCAACACCTTGGCCAGCTTGCAGTTGTCCACCGTCACGGCCACGCCGCAGCGGGTGCGCCGCACCGCTGCCAAGATTGCGCGTGCCAGCGAGGACTACTTTCTGGTCAGCATCCAGACCCGGGGCCAGGGCGTGATCGTGCAGGACGGGCGGGTGGCGCACCTGGCCCCGGGCGACTTTGCGCTGTACGACAGCACCCGCCCGTACGAGCTGCGCTTTGATGGGCCGTTTCAGCAATACGTGCTGCGGCTGCCAGGGCCCACCTTGCGCACCGCGCTGCGCGACACCCCGCTGCTGACCGCCAGCACCGTCAGCGGCCAACGCGGCGCCGGGCATTTGATGATCGGCATGATCCAGACCCTGGCGGCCGATATCGGCACGCTGGCACCGGCATCGGCGGCGGCGGTGGCCGAGAGCGTGACGCAGATCCTGATCGCCGGCTTGTCGGCGCTGCCGGCTGCCCGGCAAGCACCGGTCTCGCACCTGACCGCCTACCACCGCGAGCAGATCAAGGCCTGCGCCCGTGCGCGCTTGCGCGATCCGGCATTGACCGTGGCCGGCATTGCCGCGCAGTTGCGCCTGTCCCCCAGCACCTTGCACCGGGCCTGGGCGGGCGAGGCCTGCTCGATCGCCGAGTGGCTGTGGGCGCAGCGGCTGGACGCCGCCCGGCGCGATTTGTGCGATCCCGGCCAAAGCGCGCGCGGCGTCAGCGAGATTGCGTTTTCCTGGGGCTTCAATGATGCGGCGCATTTCAGCCGCGCGTTCCGGGCCCGTTTTGCCTGCTCGGCGCGCCAGTTGCGGGCCGGCACCGGCGCTGGCTAGCCGGGCCCACCATGCTGTACGACCCCACGCGCCACGAAGCGCTGCGCCCCATCCCGTGGGACGAGTCCCAGGTTCGAACGGTGATCCAGGCGGTGGTCACTGACACCGAGCAACACTTTTCGCCCCAGCGCTACTGGCCGGTTCACCCACGCGACATCTACCCTGGCGACGACCCCAGCCAGTTGTCCACCTGTTTGTACGACGGAGCCTGCGGCGTGATCTGGGCCTTGCATTACCTGCAGGATGTGGGCGCGGCAAAACTGTCGCGCAGCTACCTGGACGATCTTGAGCCGATGCTGGACCACAACCGGGCCTGGCTGAAGTCGCTCGGCAGGCAGGAGCACGCCGCCTACCTGATGGGCGACACACCGATCCTGATGCTGGCCCAGGGCCACCAGCCCAGCGCGGCGCTGGCCGACCGCCTGGCAGCGCTGATAGCGGGCAACCTGGACCATCCTGCGCGTGAGCTGATGTGGGGTGCACCAGGCACGCTGCTGGCGGCCTTGTTGCTGCACCAGCAAACCGGCGACGCGCGCTGGGCCCGCTTGTTTCGGGACACCGCCGTCAAGCTCTGGTCGCAGCTTGAATGGTCGCCGGTGCATGGCTGCAGTTTCTGGACGCAGGATCTGTACGGCCGGCGCAGCAGCTACCTTGATGCGGTGCACGGCTTTGTGGCCACCGCATCGCCGTTGATCCGTGGCCGCCACCTGTTGGCGGCGCAGGACTGGGCGGCTTGGTCAGCCTGCGTCGTCAACACCGTCGCGCGCACCGCCACTTGGGACGGCGCCTTGGCCAATTGGCGCCCGATGCTCGAGCTTGTCGACAGCCAGCCGCCGCGTTTGCTGATGCAGTTTTGCCACGGCGCACCCGGCTTTGTGGTTTGTCTGGCCGATCTGCCCAGCACAGCGCTGGACCGGTTGTTGATCGCCGCCGGCCAGGCCATCTGGCAGGCCGGGCCGTTGACCAAGGGCGCCAACCTGTGCCATGGCACCGGTGGCAACGGCTATGCACTGCTCAAGCTGTACCAGCGCACCGGCGATCCACTCTGGCTGGCGCGGGCCCGGGCCTTTGCGATGCATGGCATCACGCAGATGCAGGCCGAAGCCCAGGTGCACGGCCAAATGCGCTACTCGCTGTGGACCGGTGACCCGGGTTTTGCGATCTACCTCTGGGATTGCCTGCGGGCAACGGCCGCGTTTCCGACGCTGGACGTTTTTTTCCGCTGATCACGCGGCTGCGGTGGGGGCCAGCCGCTGCGCCGCACCGTGGATGGCAGCGCGGATGCGTGGGTAGGTGCCGCAGCGGCACAGGTTGCCGTTCATCGCCTCGTCGATCTGCGCATCCGTGGGTTGGGGCGTGGTCTTCAGCAGCGCGGCCGCGCTCATCAACTGGCCACTTTGGCAGTAACCGCACTGCACCACGTCGATCTCGGTCCAGGCGGCGCGCAGGGCGTCGATCTCGCGGCCCTGGATGCCTTCTATCGTCGCCACCGGCCGCGTACCCACGGCAGACAAGGGCGTGACGCAAGCGCGCACCGCCACGCCGTCGATCTGCACCGTGCAGGCACCGCACAGCGCCATGCCGCAGCCAAACTTGGTGCCGGTCATCTGCAGTTCACCACGCAGCACCCACAGCAGCGGCGTGTCGGGCTCGGCGGCAACGCTGACCGGCTTGTTGTTGATCGTGATCGTGGTGCTCATCGTGGGTGTTTGCAAAAGCTCGCGAAAAAAGGTCAGGCCAGCCGCAGCGGCAGGCTGCGCAGGCGTTGGCCGGTCAACGCAAACAGCGCATTGGCCACCGCCGGTGCGATCGGCGGTGTGCCGGGCTCACCCACGCCTTCGGGTGGCTCGCTGCTGGGCATGATCTCGGTTTCAATCACCGGGCAATCGGCCAGCCGCAGCAGCGCTTGCTGGTGGAAGTTGCTCTGCTGCACCTGGCCTCGGTCCAGCGTGATCTCGCCGTACAGCGCGGCCGTCAAGCCAAAGATCACCGCGCTGTCCATCTGCTGCTGAATGCCGTTGGGGTTGACCGCCAGGCCGCAATCGATCGCCACCACCACCCGGTGCACACGGATGTGCTTGGCGTCGGCCGGGTCCAGCGACACCTCGGCC
>JANOBL010000804.1:0-3377 GCA_031411635.1 Betaproteobacteria bacterium | reverse complement strand
CTGGTGCTGATCACCGGCCTGGGCGCGCACGCCGGATCGCAGGGCAAGCCACGCAAGATGGCGCGCGACTTGGAGGTGGCGATGGCCTCGCCGATCATCCCCAACCACCGCTGGGTGCGCCAAAGCGGCAACCTGCGCATGGTGGATGCGCTGATCGTCAGCGATTCGTCCGACCGCGAGATGGCTGATCTGCGCCAGCATGTGCTGCGCCTCGGCGGCACGGTGAACGGCGCGTTTTCGTCGGTGCAGGCGCTGTCGGTCACCGTGCCCACCAAGGCAATGGCCGAGCTGGATGAGCGCAGCGACGTGGTGTCGATCTCGCCCAACCGCACCACGCGCCACACCTTCAGCGCGCTGGAGACCACCACCGGTGCGGCCACCGCCAATGTGCGCAAGGCCACCGGCACCACCACCTACAGCGGGCTGGACGGCAGCGGCATCGGCATTGCGGTGCTGGATTCGGGCGTGATGGCCACCCACAAGCACATGGAAAATGCGTCGGACAACAGCCGCGTGGTGCGCCAGATCAGCCTGGTGGGCCAGGGCAGCAACCTGGCCTCGGCGATGAACATGGCGCCGGGCAGCCGGCAGCGCGATTATTGCGAGAACTCGCTGAACACCAACCTCTCGATCACGCTCGACGCCTATGGCCATGGCAGCCATGTGGCGGCGCTGGCGGCCGGGCGCGGCAGCTACAGCCTGCTGCTCGACAGCACCGGCATTGCACCGGGCGCCGACATCATCGATGTGCGGGTGCTGGATGCCAACGGCGTCGGCACCACGGCCGACGTGATCGCCGGGCTGGACTGGGTGCTGTACAACGCCAAGAAGTACAACATCCGCATCGTCAACCTCAGCCTGTCGGCCGGCTCCATCACGTCCTGGGTCAACGATCCGCTGGCCCAGGCAGCACGGGCGGTGGTGGCCTCGGGCATTGTGGTTGTCACCGCCGCCGGCAACTACGGCCAGGCCAACGGCAGCACCACCTACGGCACCATCGGATCACCGGGGCACGACCCATCGGTGATCACCGTGGGCTCATCGCACATGCGCGGGACACCGGGCCGTGCCGACGACACCATCAACCTGTTCAGCTCACGCGGGCCCACCCGGGGCGCGGTGGTCAGCACCACCGGCGGGCGCAGCATCGACAACCTGCTCAAGCCCGATTTGGTGGCACCGGGCAATGCGCTGGTCAGCGCCGCCGCCACGTCCACGCTGGGCCAGTGGAACCTGCTGGCCACCAAAAATCCCTCGCTGTTGACCGGGCTGGCCAGCCTGCAAACCTATGGCAAAACCGTGATGTGGCTCAGTGGCACCTCGGTGGCGGCGCCGGTGGTCAGTGGTGCGGTGGCGCTGATGCTGCAAGCCAACCCGGGGCTGACCCCGCCGTTGGTCAAGGCCATCCTGCAATACAGCGCCCAGCCGTTGGCCAATGCCAGCCTGGTAGAGCAGGTGCTGGCATGCTGAATGTGGACGGCGCGGTGCGCCTGGCCAAGGCGATGAAAACCGACATCGCCAGCAAGCTGAAGGCCGGCACCATCAGCGCTGGCCAGGCGATCAATGCCAGCGCCCTGCCCACGCCCACGTCAACGATTGCCGGCCAGGCCTTCAACTGGTCGCGCATGGTGTTTGTCGGCGGCCGCCATATCGCCAGCGGCGATGCACTGTTCACGCAGTTCCAGCCGATCTACGACTCCCGCATCAACTGGGTGGGCAGCACGGCACGCCGCAGCGTGCTGACCTACTGGCCGGCCGCTAATGGCGTGGCCGCCAACAGCGTGGTCAAGTCGTTCAGCGAGACCACCAACCCCAGCGGCACACTGCTGACGGCCGGGGTGCAAATCGGCAGCGCGCTGGCCGGCAACAGCTCGGTGCTGGGCAAAACCGGGGTGTTCTTGCCCAGCAGCACGATGTCGGCCTGGTTGATCAGCGGCAGCGGCCAGAGCTTGGCCAACGGCATGGTGATGAACAACGGCGTGGTACTGAGCGAAGGCGTGGTGCTGAGCGAGGGCGTGGTGCTGAGCGAAGGCGTGGTGCTCAGCGAGGGCGTGGTGTTGAGCGAAAGCAGCACCGGCACCGTGCGCGCCGTGGCGCCGATCAGGCCCACCGGCGAGTAGCCCGGCGGCGTCGCCAATCCTGGGGGAGGCATCGGCAACGGTGCCTCCCCATTTTTCCGTTTTGCAATCCCGGTGGCGCCAATGCTCAAGCTGCGGCCGCTGCTGCCGACAACACAAGTAACCCTCGCGGGCATGCCAGCAACCGCCGGCACCCGCCCAGCACGGTCTGAAATGGCACCCCCAAGCTCACTTCGTTCGCTGCCTGCCAGCCAGCAGGCCGTCAGGCCTTCGCCAGCCGCTCACGAGCGCGCAGGCGCTCGCTCGGCGCGGGCTCAGCCCCCCAAGGGGGCGCTCAGCACCTTCGGAACGGCCGGGCGGTACTGAGATGTCGACACCGCCTCCAGTCACACCGTCCCGTTCCAAGCCACCGTGGTGGCAGCGGCTGCATGCCGCGCTGATGCCCGATTACAACGCCAAGGCCACGCTGTACTGGTGGACGATGGTGATGCTGGGCAGCGCGGTGCTGCTGTACTCGATCAAGGTGCTGTCCGGTCTGGGCTGGGGGATGCAGCTTCAGATCCTGTTTGGCTGCGCGGTGGCAATGCTGGCCGGGCTGTTTCCGGTGCGCATCCCGGGCTCGAAGAACTCGTTCGCCGCTGGCGAGGTGTTCATCATGCTGCTGTTGCTGATGCAAGGCCCGCCCGCCGCCGCATTGGCCGCCGCCTGCGAGGCCTTCATCGGCTCGGCCCGCAGCTCCAAGCGCTGGACCAGCCGGCTCGTCAGCCCGGCCACCGCCAGTGTGTCGATGATGGTGATGGGCTCGGCCTTCCGCGCCGCCACCCAGCAGATCACCATGGGTGGGGTTTACGAAGAGGCGATGGTGTTGCTGGCGGCGATGTTGTTTGCGATCGGCCACTTTGGTCTGAACACGCTGCTGATCACGCTGGTGATGCACCTCAAGCGCAACGAGCCCTTGCGCCTGGCCGCGTTTTTGGCCAGCTTTGGCTGGGTGGGCACCACCTACGCTGCCAGCGCGATGATCGCCGGCCTGCTGTACCTGGCGTTCAAGGCCACCGGCATCGGCGTGATGGCCGGTGCGGTGCCGATCATCATCCTGCTGCTGGTGATGTTGCATTACCACTTTCGCCAGCGTGAATCGGACGAGTTGTCGCAGGTGGTGCGCATCGAGGCCGCCGAGCGCGAGGCGGCCCAGGCGGCACGCCACCTGCAGGAGCTGCGCCAGAGCGAGCTGCGCTTCCACAGCGCCTTCTCGCACGCGGCCATCGGCATGGCGCTGGTGTCCAACCAGGGCCAGGT
>JANOBL010000803.1:0-3824 GCA_031411635.1 Betaproteobacteria bacterium | reverse complement strand
GCATCGTGCTGCTGCATGCCTGCTGCCACAACCCCACCGGCGTGGATTTGACGGCCGCGCAATGGGATGCCCTGATCCCGGTGCTGCGCGAGCGTGAGCTGCTGCCTTATCTGGACCTGGCCTACCAGGGCTTTGGCGACGGCATTGCCGAGGACGCCTACGCGGTGCGCGCGCTGGCCGCATCGGGCCTGACTTTTTTTGTCGCCAACTCGTTTTCCAAAAGCATGAGCGTTTACGGCGAGCGCTGCGGTGCCCTCACTGCCGTCTGCGCCACAGCGGCCGAGGCCGCGCTGGTGCTGGGCCAGTTGCGCTTCACGGTGCGGCGCATCTATTCCAGCCCCGGCATCCATGCCGCCAAGATCGTGGCCCATGTGCTGGGCGATGCCGATCTGCGCACACTGTGGCAGGCCGAGCTGGCGGCGATGCGGGACCGCATCATGGCGATGCGCCAGGCCTTGCACCAGCGCCTGGCCGCGTTGCTGCCGGGGCGGGACTTTGGCTATCTGCTCAGCCAGCGTGGCATGTTCAGCTACACCGGCTTGAGCGCCGCCCAGGTGGACCAATTGCGTGAGCAGCATGCGGTGTACCTGATCCGCTCGGGCCGCATCTGCGTGGCCGGGTTGAACAGCGGCAACGTGGGCCGCACGGCGGACGCGATGGCCGCCGTGCTGGCGGCTTGAAGCCACGTCCACCTGCAGCGCCAGCGCGCAGGGGCCCAGCGCCGCAGCCACCCGCTGGCCGTTGTCGGTATCACGGTCGGCGATCAGCACATGCGCGCCCTCGGCGACAAACTTGGCGGCAATGCCCTCGCCAGAACCCGAGCCGCCACTGGTGATGATGGCCACCTTGTCTTTCATTCGCATGTTTGTCCCCTGGGCCGGCGCTCAGGCCAGCAGGTTGTCAAAAGGCTTGTGCTGCTTCCAGCGGCAGGCGTTGAAATCGCGCTCGTCGGTGGACAGGATGCGGCCATGGCCCAGGTGCTCGGCCAGCAGCACCAGCGAGGCATCGGCCAGGTCCATCGGCAGGTTGGCGTAATGGCGCATCAGTTCCGGAATGCGGGGCAACACCTGTTTGGGCGGCACCCAGATGGCCAGATTGCCTTCGGCGGCATCGTCCATCAGCCAGGCCGGGAACCGGGGATCGAGCCGGGCGCCCAGCAGATGGCACGCCTCGGTGAGCACGCACCAGGTGGTGACCCATGGCTCGGTCGGTTGGTCCCAATGTGCCTTGACGCGCTTGTGCCAGGGGTCGGTGCGGTCTGCAAGCGCCAGGAAGACGCCGCTGTCGACCGCAATCATTCGGAAGCGGGGTCAATCGGCCGGCCGAAGTGCAGTGGGTACTTCGCTTGCAGGGCTTCGGCGTAGTGCTTCTTGACGTTGCCGGCAATGTTGGCGTGGCCGCTGTCGCCTAGGCCCACGGCCTGGGCAAAATGCCGCAGACCGACACGCTCAGTGCGCACCTCCCGGCAGTAGCGGGATACCGCTTCGCGGACCACCTGGCTCACGCTTTGGCCGGTGACCTTGGCCAGGTAATTGAGTTCTTGCTCGGACGCTTCGTCCAGTCGGGCGTTGATGCGCATGCGGTGTTCCAAGAGCCGTCATACAGCGTATGACAGGCGGACCAGCGCAGTCAAAAAACGCGGTCAATCATGCTTGATCGCCACCGTCTTCAGCGCCGAAAAACCATACAGCGCCTCAAAGCCTTTTTCGCGCCCGTGGCCCGAGTGCCTGACGCCGCCAAACGGCAGCTCGATGCCGCCGCCAGCGCCGTAGTTGTTGATGAACACCTGGCCACAGCGCAGCTTGCGGGCCATTCGCAAAGCCCGGCTGCCGTCGCGGGTCCATACCCCTGCCACCAGGCCGTAGGCGGTGCCGTTGGCGATCTGCAAGGCTTCGGCCTCGCCGTCAAACGGGATCATCACCTGCACCGGGCCGAAGATCTCTTCTTGCGCCAGCCGGTGATCGGGTGCCACCGGCGCCAGCAAGGTGGGCGCAACGTAGCAGCCCCCGGCGGGCAGGTCAGCCGGCAGGCTGGCCTGGGCCGCCACGGCCAGCCCGGTCTCGCGGGCCAGGCCCAAGTAGCCCAGCACCAGCTCGCGCTGGCGCGCCGAGATCAGCGGCCCCACGTCCAGATCGTGCAGCGCTGGGCCCACCCGCAGCGCGGCATAGCGCTCGGCCATGCGGCGCCGCACCTCGTCAAACACGGCCCGCTCGACCAGGATGCGCGATGCCGCCGAGCAAGTCTGGCCGGCATTCTGGATGCCGGCGTTGACCAGGAACGGCAGCGCAGCATCCAGATCAGCATCGGCAAACACGATCTGCGGGCTTTTGCCGCCCAGCTCCAACGTCACCGGGATGGTGTTGCGCGCCGCAGCGGCCTGGATGCGCTGCCCCACCGCCACCGAACCGGTGAACGACAAATGCGCCACGCCCGGGTGCGACGACAGCGCGGCACCGGCCTCATCGCCCAGCCCGGGCACGATGTTCAGCGCACCGGCGGGCAGCCCGGCTTCCTGGGCGATCTGGCCGAATACCAGCGCGGTCAAACAGGCTTCTTCGGCCGGTTTGAGCACGCAGGCATTGCCCATCGCCAGCGCCGCGCCCACCGAGCGGCCGATGATCTGCATCGGGTAATTCCAGGGCACGATGTGGCCGGTCACACCATGCGGCTCACGCAGCGTGAGCGTGGTGTAGCCGTTGGCAAACGGGATCGTCTGGCCATGCACCTTGTCGGCCGCGCCGCCGTAGAACTCCAGATAACGCGCCAGCGCCAGCGCATCGGCCCGGCCTTGTTTGAGCGGCTTGCCCACATCCAGCGCCTCCAGGTGCGCCAGCTCGTCGGCGCGGGTGAGTGTGATGGCGCTCATCTTCAGCAGCACGCGGCCACGCTCGGCGGCGCTGAGGGCACCCCAATCGCCATCCAGCGCGGCTTGTGCGGCGGCCACGGCGGCGTTGATGTCGGCGCTGTTGCCACGTGTTATCTCGGTCAGCAGCGAGCCATCGCTGGGGTTGTGCAGCGGCAGGGTTTCAGCGCTGGCACCGGGGCGCCATTGGCCGTTGATCAGCAGCAGGCGGGGGTTGAAGCCGATGTCTTGCATGGTTGTCCCCGATCACAGGGTGATTTCATTTCAGCGTGATTTCGTTTCAGCCATAGGGCGTGAAGACGTTGCTGTCGTGGCTGAGCAATTGCATCAGCTTGGGGTGGATGAAGAGTTTTTCCTTGCCGAGCTGCGTTTCGCGCAGCACGCCCAGCGCCACCAGATCCTTCAGGTAGCGCGATGCGGCCTGGCGCTGCGCAATGCCCTTGTCCACCAGATTGGCAATGCGGCAATACGGTTGCTCGAAGATCACCTCCACCAACTCGCGGCTGTAGATCTTGGGCAGGCGCTGGCGCACATGATCGGTGCTGTACTCGGCCAGGCTGCGGATGGCGGCGATCTTGGCAGTGGTCCAGCGCGACGTGGATGCCACCGCCTGCAGCATGAACAGCAGCCACGGCTCCCAGGCTTGCTCGCGCGTCACGTCCAGCAGCAAGCGGTAGTAATCGGCCTTGTGCGCAATGATGTGGCGGCTCAAGTACAGGATGGGCAGGCCCAACAAGTCTTGCTGAATCAAATACAGGATGTTGATCACCCGGCCGGTGCGGCCATTGCCGTCAATGAAGGGGTGGATGGCCTCGAACTGGTAGTGGCCTACAGCCATGCGCACCAGCGGGTCCAGCGTCTGCTCGTTGTGGAGAAAGCGCTCCCAGTTGGCCAGCAGGTCGCGCAGCCGGGCCTCGCCTTCGGGTGGGGTGTAGATCACCTCGCCGGTGCGGTCATTGGC
>JANOBL010000802.1:0-1886 GCA_031411635.1 Betaproteobacteria bacterium | reverse complement strand
TGCCGAGCGGCGGCACGGCACTTGGTCGAAGCGAAGCAAGGCGCGATCGTCACCATGGGCTCGCTCGCAGGCTTGAGGGCCAAGAAAGACCGAATTGCCTATACATCCTCGAAGGCGGCGGTCATCAACATGACACGCGCTCTGGCATTGGACCTGGGCCGCTTTGGCGTTCGGGTGAATGCCGTGGCGCCCGGCTTCATCAACACGCCGATGCAGCAGAAGACGCCCCCGGCCGAACTCCAACGCAAGATCGACAAAGTGCCGCTGGGGCGCATAGGCGACCCCGACGATATTGCCAAGGTTGTACTCTTTCTATTGTCAGACCTGGCGAGCTACGTCACAGGCGAGACCGTCGTCACCGACGGCGGAGTGCTGGCGCAATACGTCTAAGCGGGCTCGGCCGTCCAGCTTCAAACCTGCGTGGCTTGAACCGATTGCCGCCTTCCTATAGGCCGCTGCGCGCGCGATCGATACCTATCAACCTTGAAACGCGCACATCCGTACCCTGTCGTTGCAGCCTTTCAATGCACGCCTGGAGATGTCTGTCCGATTGGGTGGAGCGCGCGCGCAGCCGAACGTATTCAGCCCAGGAGGCGATGATGAATCGCTCGACAAAGAGCCCGTCTTCTCCGAGGTCGCGAAAGACCCTCCAGCTACTGGCGCCGTTGCGGCGACGTGCAGGCTCTACAGCATGGATGGCGCGAAGAAACGCCTCATGGCGCTCGACATCGACCCGATACTCGATCTGGATCAAAACCGGCCCGTCATCCGGCCGAGGTTCGCAAGCGATCGCCAGCTCCGGCAACTGCGCTCCAGGCGCCACGTCGGCCTCTTTGCCCATTGCAACTTGGGTTCGCCGTGTCACGGTGAGTAGCAACAGCATTGCGCCAACCGAGGCGCCGAGAGCGGCTCGAGTGCCGACTGCGGCAGCCATGGCACCCCAGACCGCGCTACCCAGTGCCATGCTGGCATGCTGCGCAACAAGATTCACCGAGACAGCACGCGCACGAACCCAGGCTGGCGCGCTACTTTGAACGCCGGCTGACAGACTCGCAAGCACGCAAACCCATGCCGCCCCGGCACCAAAGGCTGCCGCGAGTGCGAACAGCACGGCGTCGATCGTGGCCATCAAGGCGACTGCACCCGCCCACAGGATCACCCCACTCGTTACGACGGCGTTCAACGATCTACGCTGCAGTTGTCTGGCGATCGCCAGTGCACCCACGATCGCACCCGTGCCAAAGCTGGCGGACAGCAGCCCAAAGCCCCCTGCACCGAGTTGAAGTTGGTCGCGCGCGATCACGGGTAGCAGCGCCCAGAACGCGCTTGCGCACAGGCTGAAGCTGACGTTGCGGATCAGCAACGAACGCATCGCGATTGAATGGCGAGCGAAACGCAGCCCACTCGATACGCCCGAGAACAGGGTTTCCGGGACACCGGGGAGCGTTGGTTCGCGTTTCGGAAATCCGCGGATGGCAACGACCATCACGACGAAGAACACCGAACTGGCGAGGAACGAGCTGCCCGAACCCAGCCATGCGGCGATGGCCCCGGCGAGCGCGGGACCGAGCGCGCGCGAGATGTTGAAAGAGATAGCCCCTAAAGCAACGGCGCGCGGCAGATCTTCCCTCGACACAAGGTCGTTGATGCTCGCGAGCTGCGCAGGAAGGTACAAGCTGAAGCCCGCGCCGACCAGAAAGGTCAGAGCAAGCAGCAACCCTGGGCCCACCATGCCAGCGAGCGCAGCACCGCCAAGAACGGCAGTGGACACGAGCATCAGCCACTGCGTTGCAAGAATCAATCGGCGCCGATCGATGATGTCGGCCAGTGCGCCGGCAACGAGTCCGAACAGCAGAGCGGTGCAGTGCTGGCTGCCTGCACCAAGG
>JANOBL010000801.1:0-3997 GCA_031411635.1 Betaproteobacteria bacterium | reverse complement strand
ACCTGGCGGCGCGTGGCCTGGCGATGAATTACCTGGACGCCCGGGCCTCGCTGGTCGGGTTTTTGGAGGCACTGCGTACCGCAGCGCCGCAGGCCGATGTGGTGCTGCTGCATGCCGGCGCGCTGGACCTGCGCCGCATGTTCATCGGCGGCACACCACGCCCGGTGCTGCTGGCCGGAAACCGGGCCGACAGCCTGACCCATGCCTACACCTCGATGAAACTGCTGTCGCAACGCCTGGGTGCACTGGCCTACGACCTGGTGGTGGCCGGTGATGTGGCGCCGCGCCGCGCCGGCAAGATGGCCGACCGGCTGACCGAATGCGCCGATCACTTTCTGGGTGCCGCGCTGCGCCATGTCGCGGTGCTGGACCCGTTGGCGCCACCACACGGCCCGCTGTCGGTTGACTTGCTCAAGCTGGCAGCAGCGCACATCGACATCGCCGCCGGCCGTCCCGGCCCCGCATCAGCGCCGGCCGCTGCGGCGCGTGCCCGCCAGCCCGTGGCCGCTGGCCGCTTGAATTGAAATGTCCGGAGCATGATGAACATGTACACCGCCAAGGGCCGTCTCGACGCCAATGCATTGCTCAAGCAGTACAGCCCGCTGGTGCGCCGCCTGGCCCACCAGATGATTGCCAAGCTGCCGGCCAATGTGGAGCTGGACGACCTGATCCAGGTTGGCATGATCGGCCTGTCCGATGCGCTGACCCGTTTTGACGCCGCGCACGGCGTGCAGTTTGAAACCTTTGCCACCCAGCGCATCCGCGGCGCGATGCTGGACGAGTTGCGTGGCAACGACTGGATGAGCCGCGGCGACCGGCGCCAGCAGCGCAGCATCGAATCCGCGCTGCGCAAGCTGGAGCAAATCCTGGGCCGCGCGCCGCAGGAAAGCGAGATCGCCAAAGAGATGGGGCTGTCGCTGACCGACTACCAGGAACTGCTGGGCAAGGTGCGTGGCACCCAGCTTGTCTACCTGGAGGACATGACCGGCGACGAAGGCGACGACGATTACCTCGACCGCCACATGATCGACAACGACATCAACCCGCTGGCGATGCTGCAAGACCGCCGCATGCGCGAGGCGCTGGTGGAGGCGATCAAGAACCTGCCCGAGCGTGAGCAGTACGTGATGAGCATGTACTACGAGCACGACATGAACCTGAAAGAAATTGCCGCGGTGCTGAAGGTGACCGAAAGCCGGGTTTGCCAGTTGCACAGCCAGAGCATTGCGCGGCTGAGGAGCCGGTTGCGGGCCTGGTGAGCCGCCGGCGCGTGCGGGTCCACACTTGTCACGGCGCCAACCAGGCCAGGCGACTACATTCCGGACCGGGACACTGTTGTCCCGCCTTGTCTTGAGGGGGTTCCGATGAATACGATGGAAATTGCCAAACAACTGGTGGCGCTGTGCCGTGAAGGCAAGAACGACGAAGCCGTTGCGACGCTGTTCGCCGACAACGCGGTGAGCGTGGAGGCGGTGGCCATGCCGGGTGGATCGCAGGAGGCCCACGGCATCGCGGCCATCAAGGGCAAGGGTGAGTGGTGGCGTGCCAACCATGACATCCACAGCGCGGCGGCGACCGGCCCCTGGCCGCATGGCGATCGCTTTGTGGTCGGGTTTCAATACGATGTCACCTTCAAACCCACCGGCCAACGCATGCAGATGGACGAGGTAGGCCTCTACACCATCGCCAACGGCAAGATCGTGCGCGAGGAGTTTTTCTACGCGATGGGTTGACCGGGCAGGCAAGGTCGGAGAGCCTCAAAGCTGTCCGATCTTCCCACCCGGTGCAGTGTTGGCGCGTTCAGCGGATGACCCAGAGATGTTCCGCCGTGGCACCCGGCACAGCCTCAACCTGGATGCGCTGGTCAAACGTCACCATCCGGCCGCCATGGCGCACGGCCAGCGCCAGCAGGTAGGCGTCGGTCACCTGCCGCTGGCCCAGCACACGGGACCATTGCACGCTGCCGGCCTGCAGCAGGTTCACATCGGCGGGCCAAAAAGCGTGGGCCGGGCCGTCGGCGGCCTCGGCCAGCCGGGCGGCCACGTCGGCCGCCCGCAGCGCGCCGGGGTAGGCCGGCTGCGACATGATGCGGATGCAGCCGCCCTGGGTGATCGGGCAAGAGGCCCAGCCGTGGTGGAGCTGCTGACCCAGCCAGCCGGTGGCGACGGCATGGTGCACATGCGCGGCGTCCAGCAGCGCGATCAGCACGTTGACATCCAGCAGCGCGCGCATCAAACCCCCTCGATGTCCCGCAGGGCGTTGACCTGCGCTTCGCTGACCACCACACCGCGTGAGGCAAACGGGCGGAACCCGGTGACGTTGTGCGCCGGCTCGGCGGCAGCCGGGCTGGCCGCAGCGCCGGCAAGCGCCTGGCGTGCCAGATCGGACAAGGCCTTGCCCGCCGACACGCGGTGGCGTTGCGACAGTTCCTTGGCGGCGGCCAGCACGTCGTCGTCGATGTCCAGCGTGGTGCGCATCCAGACCTCCATCAGATTGATGCGATGAGTCTATCGCATCAACGCATCATCGCCTGGATGAATTCAAGCAGCTCGCGCGCCGCGCAGCAGCAGATGTTCGCAGCCCGGCAAATCGCAATCGCCGCAAACCCAGGGCCGGGCCATGGCCTGGGCGTCCCGCTCGGCCAGCCGGGTGAAGAGCCCACTGCCGGGCGCGCTAACCCGGCGCAGCAGTGGCGCCACCGCATCCACCGCCGCCTCCAGCCGTGCCGTGCCCTGGCCGGCCACCAACGCCCAGGGCAGGCCATGGCCGATCAGCAGCGCCCGCACCCGGCTGTCCACCGGCTCACGCACCTGCGGGCCGTCTCGCTGCAGGCCGTCGGGCACCCAATCGATGTCCAGTGCGGTCAGCAGTGTCAGTTGGCAGCGGCGCTGCTGGGCGATCGCAAACGGCACCAGGCTGTGGTCGTTGAACAGCATCTGGCTGTAGACGGCCGTCATCAGCGCGGTGGTGTCGCAGACCACCACGTCATGGTCAGCGGCGGCTTCGTCGATCAGCCGGTGCTGGTGTTCGGCGATGGCTTGCTGTTCATCGGGCCGCGGCGTGCGGCCCGCGCGCTCGCACCACAGGCGCAGCCATTCGCCCACCCAGGTGCAGCGACTGCCGCTCAAGGCTGCCAGGCGCTCGGCCAGGGCTTGGGCCAGCGTTGATTTGCCGGTGCTCTCGGCGCCGACGATGGCGATGCGTAGTGTTTTAGCCATGCAGCGCTTCAGCCATGCAGTGCGTCAGTCATGCCGGGCTGCGACCTGGCAGCACGGCGGCTTGGGCTTTGCAGCGCCAGCCAGGCCCGCCAGCCCACCAGCGCCAGCACCACGAACACGGCGTACAGCCCCACCGTCAACCACAGGCCCTTGCTGGCAAACAGCGCCACGCTGACCAGGTTTACCAGCACCCAGGCCGGCCAGTTGTCCACCCATTTGCGCGCCAGCAGGTACTGGCCGGTCAGGCTGCCGACGGTGGGCAGCGCATCCAGGTAGGGCACATCGCTGTCGGTGATGCGCGCCAACAAGGCGCCCAGCAGCGGCCAGGCGGCCAGTGTGACGCCCACCGCTAGCCAGCGTTGGCGGGTGGACAGGCTTCGCACCCGCAGCGGCTGCTGATCGCCCGCCGTGCCACGCAGCCACTGCCACCAGCCCCAACCACCCAGCACGATGAACACCAACTGCAGCGCCGCCTCGCCATACAGCTTGCTGTGCACAAACAGCAGGCCGTACAAGGCCGAGCTGAGGATCGCCAGCGGCCAGCCCAGTGGGTTGACCCGCAGATTGCAGCCCACCATGCACAGCGCCAACACGGTGGCCAGCAGTTCCAGCCAGGTGAAGGCGCTGCCGGCCCAGGTGAAGGCAGGCAGCAGCAGCGGGGCGGTGGCGGCCAGCAGATCGCTCATAAGTATCCAGAGCCGGTGTCGGGCGCGTTGTCAGCGGAAAGGCCAGGCCGTGGTGTTGCTACCTCCCCCTGCCAGGGGGAAGGGGTCAACCCG
>JANOBL010000800.1:0-4712 GCA_031411635.1 Betaproteobacteria bacterium | reverse complement strand
GAGGACACCACACCGCCGGTGACGAAGACGTACTTGGTCATGTCGTGCAGCACCCTTGGCGTGGCCCCGCGGAGAAGCCCAGGAATGCTCAGTTGGTAAAGCGCGATTATAGGGGTGGGGGTGGGTGAAGACCGCGCCTGCAGCACGCATGCGGCCACGGCCCGGGATCGGCGCGCCGCGTCACCCTGCCGTCATGCTGCCAAGAAGCGCCAGCACCGCATCGGCGGTCTGCTGGGGTTTTTCCATCGGGTACAGGTGGCCGCCTTCTATCCATGCAAAACGCTCGCCGGCCAGCGCCCGCGCGGTGCCCAGGCCACCCTGGCGCATCTCGGTGGAGCGGGTGCCGGCAACAAAACCCACCGGGCAGCGCAGTGGGTGGCGGCGCAGCAGCGTGCCCAGATGGTGCGGCAGCGTGTTGTAGATGCGGGTTTCGATCAAGCGGTCGAAGGCCAGCACCGTCTTGCCGTTGCGGCGTTCGGTGCCGCAATCGATGTAGTCGTCCAGCATGCCCGGGGCCCAGCGCGCAAACAGCGACTTGGCCGCGTAGTGCGCGGTGGCCGCCTGGCGTGATGGCCACTCGTGCCGGCGTGTCAACGACACCTTGCCAGGCCCCAGGCGCTGCATCAGCCGGCTGCGCTTGAGCACATGCACGCTGTGCGCACGCCAGCCGGTGATCACCGGCGAATCCAGCATCACCAGGCCCTGCACCAGCTCGGGCCGCTTGCTGGCGGCCAGCAGGCTGAGCAGGCCGCCCAGCGAGTGGCCCACCAGGTAGGCGCCGTCGGGGGCCTTGGCAGCGATGAAGTCGATCAACTGGTCGCGCAGGCGCGGCCAGTTGCTGGTGACCGGGTAGTTTGAATCGTGGCCAAACTTTTCCACCGCCAGCACCCGCCAGCCCGCGGCGCGCCAGACCTTGAACAACTGCCGGTAGGTGCCGGCCGGGTAGCCGTTGGCATGGGAGAAAACAAGCGTGGGTTTCACAGGCTGTTGGCCAGCTTGCATCAGACGATGCGCTCCTCCGGCTTGCTGATCTTGCGCATCGGCTCGTAACGTGCATTGTTGGTCACCAGCGGCTGGGCGCTGGCACCGCCGTCCCACACCGGGTCGGTGATGCCTTCAAACACCTCGCGCAGGCGCTGACCCCAGGTGCTGTGGATCATCTGAAAGTACGGGTTTTGCTCGTCGATGCAGACGATCTGATTGCTTTGGAAAGCGCCCTCGCGGTACACCAGCAAGTCCAGCGGCAGGCCCACGCTCAGGTTCGATTTCAGCGTTGAATCCATCGACACCAGCGCGCATTTGGCGGCTTCGTCCAGCGGCGTATCAGGCGCCAGCACCCGGTCCAGGATCGGCTTGCCGTATTTGCTCTCGCCGACCTGGAAGAAGCAGGTTTCGCGGGTGGCCTCGATGAAGTTGCCGGCCGAATAGACCAGGAACATGCGCATCGCCTCGCCCTTGATCTGGCCGCCAAAAATCATGCTGGCGTTGAAATCGATGCCAGCGGCTTTCAGCGACGGGCCGTCCTGCTGGTACACCCGCCGCACCGTCGCGCCCAACACCCGCACCGCGTCAAACATGCTGTCGGCGTTCCAGATCGTCAGCGCCGGCTGGTGCGGGCCGCGGTCGATTTTTTCAAGCTGCAGGATCTCGCGCACCGATTGGCTGATGCTCAGGTTGCCGGCCGACAACAGCACCATGAAACGGTCGTTGGCACGCTCGTAGACGATCATCTTGCGGAACGTGCTGACCTGGTCGATGCCTGCATTGGTGCGGGAGTCGGACAGGAAAACCAGGCCGGCGTTCAGGCGGATGCCGATGCAATATGTCATGGGATGGGTGGGGTTGGCGAAATGTTGTACTGCTTGGTTTGCAGCGATTGCACGAACTTGAGACGGTACAGCGCATCCAGCGCTTCACGCGGGGTCAGTGCATCGGGGTCGATTTTGGCCAGTGCGGCGTCCACCGCCGAGGGCTCGGGCGCAGTTTGATCGGCCGCTGGCACGGCAAACAAGTCCACCTGCAGATCGCCGGCCCTGGCCTTGGCCTCCAGCGCCTCCAACGTGCCGCGCGCCTGGCGCACCAGTGCTGCTGGCATGCCGGCCAGCCGCGCCACCTGCACGCCGTAGCTGCGGCTGGCCGGGCCGGGCTCGATGGCGTGCAAAAACACGATGTCGTGGCCGGCCTCCACCGCCGACACATGCACGTTCAGCGCCCGGTCGTGGCGCGCCGGAAACTCGGTCAGCTCAAAGTAATGCGTGGCAAACAGCGTGAAAGCGCGGTTTTTGTCGTGAAGCTGCGAGGCGATGGCGCTGGCCAGTGCCAGGCCATCAAAGGTGCTGGTGCCGCGGCCAATCTCGTCCATCAGCACCAGGCTGTGCTCGGTGGCGGCATGCACGATGGCGGCTGCCTCGGTCATCTCCAGCATGAAGGTGGATTGCGCGTTGACCAGGTCATCGGCCGCCCCGATGCGGGTGTGGATGGCGTCGATCGGCCCCAGCGTGCAGGCCTGGGCCGGCACAAACGAGCCCATGCTGGCCAGCAGCACGATCAGCGCCACCTGGCGCATGAAGGTGCTTTTGCCGCCCATGTTGGGGCCGGTGATGATCAGCATGCGGTTGCGGGCATCGAGCTGGCAATCGTTGGCGATGAAGTCCGCAGCTTTGCCCTGGCCCCCTGTTTCGGCCAGCCGCGCCTGCACCACCGGGTGCCGGCCCTGCATGATGCTGATGCAGGGCTGCGGCACAAAACGCGGCCGGCACCAGCCCAGGGTGGCGGCACGCTCGGCCAGACAGGCCAGCGCGTCCAGGCCGGCCAGCGCACGCGCCAGCGCGCCCAGGCCGGGCAAATGGCTCAGCAACTGATCCAGCAGCAGCTCGAACAACTGCTTCTCGCGCGCCAGCGCCCGGTCTTGCGCCGACAAGGCCTTGTCTTCAAAGGTTTTCAACTCTGGCGTGATGAAACGCTCGGCGTTTTTCAGGGTCTGGCGGCGCCGGTAATCGGCCGGCACCTTGGCCGCCTGGCCCGTGCTGACCTCGATGTAAAAACCATGCACCCGGTTGAACTGCACCCGCAGGTTGGGGATGCCGCTGCGGGTGCGCTCACGTGCTTCCAGCGCCAGCAAAAAGGCGTCGCAGTTCTGGCCGATGCCACGCAGCTCGTCCAGATCGGCGTCGTAGCCCGGGGCGATCACCCCCCCATCGCGCAGCAGCACGGCGGGCTCGTCGGCAATCGCGGTTTGCAGCAGCGCCAGCAAGCCGGGGTCGGGCTGCAGCGCGCTGCTGAAACTGGCCAGCAAGGCGGCCGGTGCCAGCGCATCGGCGGGTGGCAGCGCGGCGCGGATGGCAGTCAGCACCAACAAAGTGGCGCGCAGCCCGCTCAACTCACGCGGGCGCACCTGGCGCAGCGCCAGCCGGGCGGTGATGCGCTCCACATCGCTGACCTGGCGCAAGGCCTGGCGCAGCGGCTCGAAGCCATGCGTTGCCAGCGCGTCAATCGCATCGTGCCGGCCGCTGGCCGAAGCGCGGTCGCGCTGAGGGTGGGTCAGCCAGTGGCGCAGCAGCCGGCTGCCCATGCCGGTCTTGCAACTGTCCAACAGCGACAGCAAGGTGGGTGCGGTCTCGCCCCTCAGAGTTTGGGTCAGCTCCAGGTTGCGGTGGCTGGCCGGTGGCAGATCGATCAAGGACGAGGCCCGCGCCACATCCAGGCTGGCCACATGGCCCAGCGCCTGGCCTTGGGTGTGCTCGGCAAAACTCAGCAGCGCGGCGGCGGCGGCCTGGGCCACCGGCAGGTCTTGGGCGTTGAAGCCTTGCAGCGAGGCCACCTTGAGCAGCGCACACAGCTTGCGCTGGCCCAGCGCGGTGTCGAACTGCCAGCTTGGCCGCTGGGTGCGGGCTGCGTGATGCTGGGTGATTGCGCCTGGAAGCGCATCCGCCAGATCACCCTGGGGAATCAGCAACTCGGCCGGGTCCAGCCGCGCCAGCCAGCCGGCCAGCTCTTTTTCGCTGCATTCGGTGATGCCGAGCTGGCCGCTGCTCAAGCCCAGCCAGGCCAGGCCCCAGGTGGCGCGATGCTTGGTAGCGGCACACAGCAGTGCATCGGCCCGGTCGTCCAGCAGCTCGGTATCGGTGATGGTGCCGGGGGTGACCACGCGCGTCACCTTGCGCTCAACCGGACCCTTGGCGGTGGCCACATCACCCACCTGCTCGGCAATCGCCACCGCCTGGCCCAGCTTGATCAAACGCGCCAGGTAGTTTTCGACCGAATGCACCGGCACACCGGCCATTACCACCGGCTCGCCGGCACTCTGGCCGCGGCTGGTCAGCGTGATGTCCAGCAGCGCGTTGGCCTTGCGGGCGTCGTCGAAAAAAAGCTCGTAAAAATCACCCATGCGGTAGAACACCAGGGTGTCGGGGAACCCGGCTTTGATGCCCAGGTACTGGGCCATCATGGGGGTGTGTTTAGACGTGTCTAAGCCCCCGCTGGGTGCGTTTGATGCCTGGCCGTCGATTTCTTGTTTTTCTGTTTTCATTCAATCACTTACAGCGGCTTTAAAGCCTATTGGTTCCCTCATTTGCCACCATGTTCCGTCATCTTTCTACGCCACTCAGGGGGACTAGAAGGGGACCAACTGTTCGCTGACTCTGCTATGCTCCATCTTACTCCCCCTTGAAGTAAAAGTCGTTTTCCGACAAGGGGTTGCGTCAGGAAAATAG
>JANOBL010000799.1:0-8685 GCA_031411635.1 Betaproteobacteria bacterium | reverse complement strand
GGTGCTGCCGTCGCCGCAGGGCCGGCCGATGCTGTTCCAGGCCGGCTCGTCGGGCCGCGGCATGCAGTTCGCGCTGGAGCACGCCGAAGTGGTGTTTGGCATCCAGGGCCATGTCGCCGGCATGAAAAAGAGCATGGCGCAGCTTCGCGACGCCGCCACCTCGCGGGGCAAGGGCAGCGAGCCGAAGATGCTGTTCGGCCTGCAGCCCATCGTGCGCAGCACCGAGGCCGAGGCACGCCAGCGTGCCGAAGCGCTGCGCGAGCGCATTCCGCTGGAAGCGACGCTGGCGCGCATGTGCGGCGTGTTCGGCATCGATCTCAGCAAGGTCGACCCCGACCGCCCGCTCGCCGAGATGGAAACCCAGGCTTCGCGTGGCCTGCTGGCCGCCACCACCACCAGTGCCGATGGCCGCGACGTGACGCTGCGCGACGCCGCCGCGTTATGGGCGCTGTCGGTGGCGATTCCGCAGATCATCGGCACGCCAGTGCAGGTGGCCGACGAGATGGAGCGCATCTGGCGCGAGACCGGCTGCTACGGCT
Organism: Betaproteobacteria bacterium; assembly: GCA_031411635.1. Lineage (GTDB taxonomy): Bacteria > Pseudomonadota > Gammaproteobacteria > Burkholderiales > Burkholderiaceae_C > Pseudaquabacterium. The sequence goes on along the minus strand of JANOBL010000799.1, from coordinate 8,146 downwards.
TCAACCTGAGCCCGACCACCAACCCCGACAGCGTCGACGACTTCGTCGACCAGGTGGTGCCGCTGCTGCAGCAGCGCGGCATCTTCCGCCGAGCCTATGAAGGCGACAACTTCCGCGCCAATCTGATGGCCTGACACCATGAACGCCATCACCACCGCCCCCGCAGCCGCTGCCCCGGCGATCGACCCGACCGAGCTGCGCCGCTGTCTTGGCGCCTTCGTCACCGGCGTCACCGTGATCACGGTGCTCGACGATGCCGGCAATGCTATCGGCATGACCGCCAATTCCTTCAACTCGGTCTCGCTGGATCCCCCATTGATCGTCTGGAGCCTGCGCACCAACGCCAAGACCTTCGACGCCTACAGCCGGGCCAGGCGTTTTGTCGTCAACATCCTGGCCGAAGACCAGGTCGACATCTCGAACCAGTTTGCGCGCTCGGGGGCGGACCGCTTTGTCGGCGTAGCCGTCACGCCCGGCCTCGGCGGCGTGCCACTGATCGACGGCTGCGCGGCGCATCTTGAATGCAGCACCGAGGCCACCTATCCGGGCGGCGACCATCTGCTGTTCCTGGGCCGTGTCGAGCGTTTCGTCGGCAGCGCGCTCAGGCCGCTGGCCTTCGGCGCCGGCAAGTACATGGTGGTGCACCCGTACGACAACGCAAGAAACGTCGGCGCCGGCTCCAGCAATGTCGCCAGCCTCAACGCCGTGCATCTTGCCCGGCCTTGCCTGGAAGACCTGAACCGCGAGACCGACAAGACCGTCGGCCTCGGCGTCTGGGGCAACTTCGGGCCGACGCTGATCTGGTGGATCGAGGCCTCGCAGCCGCTGGACGTGCGCCTGCGCTGCGGCATGGTGCTGCCGCTGCTGGGGTCGGCCACCGGCAAGGTGTTTGCGGCCTTCTCGCCGGCCGACATCACCGCGCCTTACCTCGAAGCCGAGATCGCCGCGGCACAGCGCAGCGAGACGACGCCGTTCACCTCACGTCATGTCGTTGACGCCCACCTGGCCGAGGTGCGCGAGACGCGCCTGGGCGTGATAGCGGATGCCATCATGACCGACATCAACGAACGAGGCGTCAATGCCTTCAGCGCACCGGTGTTCGATGCCTCGGGCGCCATCGTGCTGGCGCTGACGATGATGGGCGATGCCACTTCCTTCAACGCGTCAGACCCCGCCGTAGCGCGCCTCAGCGCCGCGGCACGGCGTCTGTCCGCCCGCCTGGGATTCAAATCATGACCACTGCCGACAGCCAAACCACGGTGCGCCGTGACATGCGCCAAAACAACTGGAGCCGCTGGGGCCCCGAAGACGAGCGCGGTGCGCTCAACCACATCGGCCCCGACCAGGTGCGGCGTGCCACCGCGCTGGTGCAGACCGGCGAGGTGCTGCGCCTGGCGCAGCTTCTGTCGGCAAAAACGCCGGTGCCGTCGCACCGCTGCGGCCTGCAGCATTTCATGGGCCGCGACGGCGGCGATTACGCGGTGCAGGGCAGCCGCCGCCCCGGCGGCTTCCAGTTTGCCGAAGATACGGTGGTGATGCCGCTGCACATCGGCACCCACATCGACGCGCTGTGCCATGCCTGGTACGACGACAAGCTCTACAACGGCTACCTGGGCGACACCATCCGCAGCACCAGCGGTGCGGCGCGGCTGGGGGTCGAGAAGATGCCGCCGGTGGTGACACGCGGCGTGCTGCTCGACCTGGTCAAGGTCAAGGGCCGGTTGCTGGCGCCGGGCGAGAACATCGGCCAGGCCGACCTGGAAGCCGCGGCAGCCGCCGCTGGCGTGCAAGTCGAGCGCGGCGACGCGGTGCTGCTGCGCACCGGCTGGCTGGAATCGCAGAAGGGCGTGCGGCAGCCCGACTTCAATATTGAGCCCGGCATCAACCTCGAAGCCGCCCAGTGGCTGGCAGCACGCGAGATTGCGCTGGTTGGCGCCGATAACTTTGCCGTGGAAGTGCTGCCCTTCGCCACCGGCAAGGTGTTTCCGGTGCACCAATACTTGATCCGCGATTTCGGCGTGCCGCTGCTCGAAGGCCTGATGCTCGACCCGCTGGTGGCCAGCGGCCGCCACGCCTTTCTTTTCATGGCCGCGGCGCTGCCCATCGTCGGCGCCACCGGCAGCCCGCTGGCCCCGGTGGCGGTGCTGTGATGGATACCAAGAAACCCCGCCCGCTCGAAGGTGTGCGCGTGCTCGAGATCGCGTCGATGATCTTCGGCCCGCTCGCCGGGCAATACCTCGGTGACATGGGCGCCGACGTCATCAAGCTCGAGCCGCCCGAAGGCGACTTGACGCGCGCCATCGGGCCGCGCCACTCGGCGCGCATGGGGGCGTTTTTTATCACCAGCAACCGCAGCAAGCGCAGCATCGTCGTCGACCTGAAGAAGCCCGAAGGCCGCGAGATCCTGATGCGGCTGGTGGCCAAGACCGACGTGCTGCTGCACTCGATGCGCACCCCTGCCGCCAACCGCCTGGGGCTGGACTACGCCACGCTGTCGGCCGCCAACCCGGGGCTGATCTACTGCCATGTCAGCGGCTATGGCGACGATGGCCTCTATGCCGGCCGTCCGGCCTACGACGACATCATCCAGGCGGCGTCGGGCCTGGCCCGGCTGCAGACGGTGGTGGCGGGCCAGCCGCGCTTCATGCCCACCATCCTGGCCGACAAGGTCAGCGGTGTGCACGCCGCCTACGGCATCGTGCTGGCGCTGATGCACCGCATGCGCACGGGACAGGGCCAGCAGGTGGACATCGCGATGTTCGAGACCATGGCCGCCTTCAACATGCTCGAGCACCAATGGGGCCACAGTTTCGAGCCGCCGAAAGGGCCGATGGGTTATGTGCCGGTGGCCACCGCGTCGCGCCGCCCGTACAAGACGCAGGACGGCTTCATCGCGCTGCTGCCGTATTCCGACGACCACTGGCGCCGCTTCTTTGCGCTGGCCGGCCAGCCCGAGATCATGGACGACCCGCGCGTCGCCACCTTTGCGGCGCGGCAGACGCACTTCCGCGAGGTCTGGGACGAGGTTGAACGCCAGGCTGCGCGCAAGACCAACGAAGAGTGGCTGCGCCTGCTGTCCGACGACGACATCCCGTTTTCGGTGGTCAACAGCCTCGAAGACCTGGTGACCGACCCGCACCTGAACAGCGTGGGCTTCTGGGAGCTGCGTGAGCACGCCACCGAGGGCATGCTGCGCCTGCCGATGAACCCGGTGCGTTTGAGCGCCTCACCGCCCGAGGTGACGCTGCTGCCGCCCGGCCTGGGCGAACACAGCGCCGAGGTGCTGCGTGAGTGCAGCTATGACGAAGCCAGCATCCAGCGCTTGGTGGCGCCTGGCGGTGTCTGTGGTCCCAAGCTGTGAGGGCCTGAGGCCATGATCCCACGCACCCTCTTCAGCGCCGACCACGATGTCTTCCGCGACACCGTGCGCCGCTTCATCGCCGAGCATGTGATGCCGTTCCACGCCGACTGGGAGCATGCCGGCCAGGTGCCGCGCAGCCTGTGGTTGAAGGGCGGCGAACTGGGCCTGCTGTGCTGCAACGTGCCCGAGCAATACGGCGGCATGGGCGGCGACTTTCTCTACAGCGCCATCCTGGTCGAGGAGTTTGCGCGGGCCGGCGCCACCGGGCCCACGTTCTACCTGCACTCGGACATCTGCGCGCCCTACCTAGTGGACTTTGGCACCGAAGAACAGAAGCGCAAGTGGCTGCCGAAGATGGCCACCGGCGAGGTGGTGGCGGCGCTGGGCATGAGTGAGCCTTCAGGGGGGAGCGACGTGCAGGCGATGCGCACCCAGGCCGTGCGTGTCCATGACAGTGATGGTGACCATTACGTCATCAACGGCCAGAAGGTCTTCATCACCAACGGCCACAGCGCCGACATCCTGATCCTCGCCTGCAAGACCGACCCCAAGGCGCGTGGCAAGGGCGTCAGCCTGATCGTCGTCGAGACCGACCGCCCCGGCTTCACGCGTGGGCGCAAGCTGGAGAAGATCGGCTGCAAGGCGCAGGACACGTCCGAGCTCTTCTTCAGCGATCTGCGGGTGCCGGCCGGCAACCTGCTCGGTGCCGAGGGCGGCGGCTTCGCGATGCTGATGACGCAGTTGGCGCAAGAGCGCCTGGTGCAGGCGATCCGCGGCGTTTCCAGTGCCGAGGCGGCGCTGCAGTGGACGCTGGCCTACGTGGCCGACCGCAAGATGTTCGGCCACACGCTGGGCGACTTCCAGAACACACGCTTCAAGCTCGCCGAGCTGCATGCCGAGGTGCTGGCGCAGCGGGTGTTTGTCGACCGTTGCATAGAACTGCATCTGAAAGGCGAGTTCGACGCCACCGACGCCGCCTGCGCCAAGCTTGTCACCACCGAACTGCAAGGCAAGGTGATGGACCAGTGCCTGCAGTTCTTCGGCGGCTGGGGCTATATGTGGGAGTACCCGATCGCCCGCGCCTTTGCCGATGCACGCATGTGCCGGGTGGGCGGTGGCGCGGTCGAGGTGATGAAGCAGATCATCGGCAATTCCTTGCTGCCGAAAGCACGCCGGCCCGACTGATGGGCTGCCGCAGATGACCGCCGCAGCCGCCGTGGATTCAGTCTTGCGCACCGCTACATCTACTGATTGGTAGATAAACATACGAAATAGAATTGCTAAGTTTTAATTGGTAAACTATGATGAGTTCCATGGCCAACACAGACCACCCCGGCCACCTCGGCACGGGGTTTGGCAAGGAGCACAAGGCGTGACCAACCGACGTTCATGGATCTGCATCGCTGCCGCGCTGGTGGTTTGTTCCGCACCGCCGCTGGCTGGTGCGCAAGGCACAAGCTGGCCGCAGGCGCCGGTGCGCATCGTCGTGCCGTTCACCGCCGGCGGCGCGTCCGATGTGCTGACGCGCACGCTGGCCGAGAAGCTGGGCGCCCGCATGGGCCAGAACTTCGTCGTCGAGAACAAGACCGGCGCCGGCGGCAACATCGGCATGGAGGCGGTCAAGACCGCGCCGGCCGATGGCTACACCATCTCGTCGGCAACCGTCGGCACACTGACGATCAACCAGTTTCTCTTCGCGAAGATGAACTACGACCCAGCGGGCGACTTTGCCTACGTCACCAAGATCTGGGAAAACTGCAACGCCTTCGTCGTCACGGCGGCCCACCCGGCCAAGACGGTGCAGGAGTTCCTGGCCTGGGCGCGTGCCCAGCCCAAGGGCGTGACCTACGGCTCGGCCGGCGTCGGCACCACGCCGCACCTGGCGGGCGAGCTGTTCCGCCACCGCACCAACATCCAGGCGCTGCACGTGCCGTTTCGCGGCGCCGCACAGTCGATGCCCGCGTTGGTGTCCGGCGAGACCGACTTCGCAATCGACAACGTCGCCAGCTACACGCCACTGATCAAGTCGGGCAAGGTGAGGGCGCTGGCGGTCACTTGCCCCGAGCGCTGGCCGACGCTGTCCGAGGTGCCGACGATGGCCGAGGCCGGTGTGCCTAACTTTGTCATCACGTCCTGGGGCGCGTTTGTGCTGCCCAAGGGCACGCCGGCGCCCATCGTCGACAAGCTCGCCGCGGCCGTCAAGGCGATCGCCGCCGAGCCCGCAGTGCAGCAGCGCTTTATCGAGATCGGCGCCCACACCGTGGCCACCACACCGCTGGAAACCGTCGCCTTCGCCGAGAAGGAACGCGTGAAGTGGAAAGAAATCGTTGCGCTGTCCGGCGCCAAGATGGACTGAACATGGCCGCCGCACCGTTCAGCCGCAGCTTCATTGAGCTCGTCCGCGAGCAGGCCGCGCTGGCGCCGCTGGCCACCGCTCTGGTCTGTGCGCAGGGCCGCTTCAGCTATGCCGACCTGGCAGCGCGGGCGGCCCGCGTGGCGGGTGCGCTGCACACCGCTGGCGTGCGCCATGGCGACCGTGTCGGCCTGCTGCTGAGCAACCGGGTGGAGTGGATCGACTTGTGCCTGGCTGCTGGCGCCGTTGGTGCCGTGACCGTGCCGCTGAGCACCTGGTCTACCCGCAGCGAACTCGCCTTTCTGTTGCAGGACTCGAGCCTGAAGCTGCTGGCCGTACAGGCGCGCTTCGGCGACCGCGATTTCCAGGCCGACCTGCTGGCGCTGCAGGGCATGCCTGGCATGCCCAGCCCCGGCTGCACCTGGATCGTCGATGCTGCGGACACTGGCAGCAGTGGCGGTCTTATCAACTTCATTGGCTACGATGCCGTGCTAGCAGCCGCAGCGCCGCTGCACAGCCTGAGCCCGGGCGACGCCGCCAGCGCCGGGGACGATGCACTGGTGCTCTACACCTCGGGTTCAACCAGCGCACCCAAGGCCGTGCCGCTGCGCCAGTTTGCGGTGCTGGAGAACGCTTTCAATATCGGCGAGCGCCAGGGCCTCACCGCGGCCGATCGTGTGCTGCTCACATCACCGTTGTTCTGGGCCTACGGTGGCGCCAACGCTTTGCCGGCCACCTTCACGCATGGCGCCACGCTGGTGCTGATGGACAAGTTTGAAGCCGGCCTGGCGCTCGACACCATCGAGCGCGAGCGCTGCACCACGTTCTACACGCTGCCGGCGATGACCGCCGCGCTGGCACGCCATCCGGCCTACCGCAAAGAGCGTTTGGCCAGCCTGCGCACCGGTGTGATGATCGGCAGCCCCGAAGAATTCCTGTTCGCGGTGGACACCTTGGGCGCCACCGAGATGTGCAACATCTACGGCGCCACCGAGACCTGTGGCAACTGCGCCGTCACCTGGCACCACTGGCCGCTGGCGCGCCGCGCCGCTTGCCAGGGCCCGCCGCTGCCGGGCCAGCAATTGCGTTTCGTCGACGAAGAGACCGGCGCACCGGTGCCCACTGGCACACCGGGCCTGACGGAGGTGAAGGGCTACACGACGCTGGGTTACAGCGGCGCCAGTGCCGATCAGAACGCCAAGGCCTTCACAGCAGACGGCTGGTACAAGACCGGCGATATGGGCATGCTGAACGCCGACGGCGACTTCGTCTTTGTCGGCCGCGTCAGCGAGATGATCAAGCGGGTCGGCATCAACGTCTCGCCGGCCGAGGTCGAGGCGGTGTTGCGCCGCCACCCGTCGGTGGCCGAGACGGCTGTCGTCGGCGTGCCCGATCCGGCGCGTGGCGAACGCATCTTCGCCTTTGTCGTCACCCGGCCCGGCGCCAAGTTCGACGCCGCAGACCTGCTGCGCCACTGCGGCGCCGAGGCCTCCAAGTACAAGCTGCCAGACCATATCGAGCAGCTTGACGGTTTGCCGCTCACCGTGACCGGCAAGCTGCAACGGCGCGAGCTGAAAGCACGCGCGATCGAACGCGCGGCAGCCCTGGCCGTTGGTGTGGTCAGCTAGAAGTCCATCGAACCCGTATGAGATCCAGCCATGTCTGACGCCCGCTCTTTCGCCAAGGCAGGCACCACGAACGACCCCGTCGTGCAGGTGGTCGAAGGACTGAAAGGCTTGATCGTCGACTCGATTCCTTCCGCGCGCGACATCGTGCTCGACGGACTGGTGAGAAGCGCGGGCGGACTGTCACGCGAGAACTGGTCCTTCGACGCGACCTGGACCGACTCAGGCGGGCCTCACGCCCACCGCCTGATGCTGATGCGCGACGCCGCCGGCACGCTGCTCAACACCGAGCGCGCGCGCGAGTTCGCGGTGTTGAAGGCCCTCGCGGACACCGGCGTTCCGGCTCCGAAGGTGCACTGGATGGACGAGCAGGGACGCTGGCTGGGCGCGCCGTCGGTGGTGATGGAGCGCATGCCCGGGCACTGCGACTACATGGTCTTGAACGGTGCCGGCACACTGCAAGCGCGGCTGTCGCTGGCGCGCGCCTTCATCGAGTTGATGGCGAACATCCAGGCGGTCGATTGGCGCGGCCGCGGCCTCGGCGACGCCCTGGGTGTGCCCCCCGACGGTGATCCCAAGCCCTCGCTGCGCGAATTGAAGCACTGGGAGTCCGAATACCGAAAAGCTCAGCTCGAACCCCATCCGGAGCTCGATTACGTGCTGACCTGGCTAGCGCGCCGCGCCCCAGCGGCCGAGGCGATCGTCCTCGTGCATGGCGACTTCAAACCCGGCAACGCGCTGATCGAAGGCGGGCGCATCACCGCCAAGCTCGACTGGGAGACCGCGCATCTGGGCGACCCGCTCGAG
>JANOBL010000798.1:0-1947 GCA_031411635.1 Betaproteobacteria bacterium | reverse complement strand
TCTGGTGCTGCTGGACATCTGGATGCCCGATGTGGACGGCATCAGCTTGCTGAAGGAATGGGGCTCGGCCGGCCTGCTGCCAGGCCGGGCGCACCGCCGGGCAACGGCAGTCCGGCGGGCGCCAGCGCCAGCCGCGGCGCGGGCCGCACCAGGGCCTGCTCCACCGCACGCAGCAGCTTTTGCAGCGTGATCGGCTTTTCAAGAAAGGCGGTGGCGCCAAACTTGGTGGCCTCCACCGCGGTGTCGATGGTGCCGTGGCCGCTCATCATGATCACCGGCATGCTCAGCAGGCCGGCCGAGCCCCATTCCTTCAGCAAGCTGATGCCGTCCACATCGGGCATCCAGATGTCCAGCAGCACCAGATCGGGCCGCAGCCGCTCGCGCACGGCGCGTGCCTGGGCGGCGTTTTCGGCCAGCTCGATGGTGTGGCCCTCGTCGGACAGGATCTCCGACAGCAGGCCGCGGATGCCCAGTTCGTCGTCAACTACAAGAATCGTTGCCATGCGTGCTCACTGCGGCCAAGGCCGTTGCTGGGGTCCGGGCGAGGTGTGCCGGCATGTCTAGGGGCGGCTGCAAGCCGGTGGGGGCCAAGCGTGAAAATGATATCGAAACCTGGGCGCCCAGCACCGGACCATCTGCAAGCGTTGCAACCGCTGCCGCCGCTGCCGCATTGCCGGCATCCGGCCCACCGGCCCAGGCCTGGCGGCGGTTGACGATGCGCACCCGGGCGCCGTGTTCGTCGGCAATTTTCTTGACCACCGCCAGCCCCAGGCCGGTGCCCTTGGTCTTGGTGGTGACATAGGGCTCAAACGCACGCTTGAGCACCTTGTCGCCAAAACCCGGGCCATTGTCGCTGACCTTCAGGCGCACCGCCCGCAGCGCGCCGGCGTCGCCCAGCGCGGCCTCGGTGATCACCTGCACCTGGCCGTCGGGCTGCTCGGCCACCGCGTCCAGCGCGTTTTGCACCAGGTTGTGGATCACCTGGCGCAACTGGGTGGCATCACCCTCGATTTGCGGCAGCGCGCTGGCAAGCTGCGCTTGCAGCCGGCCCTGCTCCTGGGCCTGGGCGTACAGGCCCAGCACCTCTTGCACCAGCGCGTTCAGATCCAGCGGCAGCAGCCGGGCGGCCGGCAGGCGGGCGTAATCGCGAAACTCGTCCACGAGCTGCTTCATCGCCTGCACCTGGGCCACGATGGTGGCCACCGAGCGGCTGAGCATCGCCCGGTCGGGTGCATCGGCCAGCTTGGCCGCCAGCTTGTGCTCCAGCCGCTCGGCCGAGAGCTGGATCGGTGTCAGCGGGTTCTTGATCTCGTGCGCCAGCCGGCGCGCCACCTCGGCCCAGGCCACACTGCGCTGGCCCGACACCACCTCGGTGATGTCGTCAAACACCAGCAGCCGGGCGTCGCCGGGCAAGGTGGCGCCCCGCAGCAGCAGGTTCAGGCTTTCGCCGTTGCCAAGCTGCAGCTCAAACGCGTCTTGCCAGTGGTCGCGCTCGCCGTCCTCGGGGCTGGTGCGGTGCAGCTCGCTGCGCTGCCAGACGGCGGTGGAAAAATCGGCCAGGCCGGGCACCTCGGCCAGCAGGCGGCCGCGGTAGGCGCTCATCGGCTGGCGCAGGATGCGGGTGGCGCCGGGGTTCACGGTGTCGATGCGGGCTTGGCGGTCAAACACGATGACACCGGCCGACAGGCTGTCCAGGATGGTCTGCAGCCGGGTGCGGGCCGATTCCATCTGGGTCACACCCCGCTGCACCTGCTCGCGGGCATCGGCAAGCTGCTCGGTCATCTGGGCAAACGATCGGGTCAGGCCGCCCAGCTCGTCGCGCGAGGCAAACACCGGCTTGGCCGTCAGGTCACCCTCGGCCACCTGACGGACGCCGTCGGCCACCAGCAGCAGCGGCCGGACGATCTGGTTGCCCAGCAGCACCGCCAGCAGCAGCGCGCCGAACAC
>JANOBL010000797.1:0-2916 GCA_031411635.1 Betaproteobacteria bacterium | reverse complement strand
AATGACCACCAGCGCAGGCACCCTGCGCATCGAGCTGGACGACATCAAGGCCCCGCTGTCGACCGCCAATTTCCTCAGCTATGTCAATGCCGGCCACTACGACGGCACGGTGTTCCACCGCGTGATCAAGGGCTTCATGGTGCAGGGCGGCGGTTTTGCGCCGGGCATGAAGCAAAAGCCCACCCAGGGCGAGATCCGCAACGAGGCCAACAACGGCCTGAAAAACGAGCACTACACACTGGCGATGGCGCGCACCAGCGACCCGAACTCGGCGACCGCGCAGTTCTTCATCAACATCAACAACAACGACCGGCTCGACGCCGCGAATTCGCGCGACGGCAATGGTTATGCCGTGTTTGGCAAGGTGGTGGAGGGCATGGACGTGGTGGACCGCATCAAGACCGTGCCGGTGGGCAACAAGGCCGGCCACCAGAACGTGCCGCAGCAAGCCGTGCTGATCAAACAAGTGACCTTACTCGGAGAAAGCAAATGACCAAAACCGTCGCCATGACCACCAGCGCGGGCCTGATCCGCATCGAACTCGATGACGCCAAGGCGCCGCTGTCGGTGGAAAACTTCCTGGCCTATGTGCGCAGCGGCCACTACGAGGGCACGGTGTTTCACCGCGTGATCCCGGGCTTCATGATCCAGGGTGGTGGTTTTGCCCAGGGCATGAAACAAAAACCCACCTTGGGCGAAATCCGCAACGAGGCCAACAACGGCCTGAAAAACGACAAATACACCTTGGCAATGGCACGCACCAGCGCACCGCATTCGGCCACCGCGCAGTTTTTCATCAACGCCACCAACAACACTTTTTTGAACCACAGCAGCGAAAGCGCGCAGGGCTGGGGCTATGCGGTGTTTGGCAAGGTGGTGGCGGGCATGGACGTGGTGGACCAGATCGAGCGCGTGGCCACCGGCCGCAAGGGTGGCCATGATGACGTGCCCACCGAGGATGTGTTGATCCTGACGATGGTCGAAGTGGTCTGATGCCTGGCTAGCCGTGCGGGATGAGCGGCCTGCCATCACCCGTGCCGGTGCTGCAGGCCGATCCGGCCTGGCGCTGCATCGACCTGCTGTCAGATGTGCACTTGCAGGCTGAGATGCCAAGCACCTTTGAGGCCTGGCGCGATCACCTGCTGGGCACCCAGGCCGATGCGGTGCTGATGCTGGGGGATTTGTTTGAAGTCTGGGTGGGCGACGACGCCCGCCACGGCGGCTTCGAGGCGCGCTGCGCCGAGGTGCTGCGGCAAGCCAGCCGCCGGCGCTGGCTGGGTTTTCTGCCGGGCAACCGCGATTTTCTGGTCGGTGATGCGCTGCTGGCCGAATGCGGCGTCAACCGGCTGGCCGACCCCACGCTGCTGCTGGCCTGGGGCCAGCGCCGGCTGCTGTGCCATGGCGACGCGCTGTGCCTGGCCGATGCCGCCTACCAGCAGTTTCGCCAGCAGGTGCGCACTGCCGCCTGGCAGGCGCAGTTTCTGGCGCTGCCCCTGACCGAGCGCCAACACCAGGCACGCCAGATGCGCGATGCCAGCGCGGCGCACCAGCGCAAGCTGGCACCGGGTGATTGGAGCGATGTGGACAATGCTGCCGCTGCCGCCTGGCTGGACCAGGCTGGCGCCAGCGCGATGATCCACGGCCACACCCACCGGCCTGATGTGCATGCGCTGGCCAACGGCCGATCACGCCATGTGCTGGGGGATTGGGATTTCGACACCAAGCCACCGCGCGCCCGCCTGCTGCGCCTGACCGCCACAGGCTTGCAGCCGCTGGACCTGGCGCAGCCGGGCGTCGACCGCTGATGGCGCCGCATTGAAATCGCTCTGGCACCGCTGGTTGGCACACCGTGAATCGCGGGTGCTGGCGCGGCGCGCTATTCCCGACGCGCTGTGGTCATTGACGCTGGCCCGATTGCCGTTCCTCGCCGCACGGTCAGCCGCCGATCAGGCCGAGCTGCGCCGCCTGGCCAGCCTGTTTCTCGACGAAAAAGAATTCACCGGTGCCGGCGGCCTGGTGGTGGACGATGCGATGGCGGTGTGCATCGCCGCGCAAGCCTGTTTGCCGGTGCTGCACTTTGGCCTGGCGCCTTACCGCAGCTTTGTCGGCATCGTGGTCCATCCTGACGAGGTGGTGGCGCGGCGCGAGGTGACCGACGACGACGGCATCGTGCACGCCTACGACGAGGCGCTGACCGGCGAGGCGATGGCCGGCGGGCCGGTGATGCTGAGTTGGGTGGACGTGGCCGAGGCCGGCGAATCGGCCGAATGGGGCTACAACGTCGTGATCCACGAGTTTGCCCATGTGCTGGACCTGGGCGACGGCCAAGCCGATGGTGTGCCGCCCTTGCCCAGCAGCGCCGAACGTGTCGCCTGGATCAGGCTGATCGACGCCGAGTTCGAGCGCTTTTGCGCGGCGGTGGAGGCCGGCCATGAGACCTTGATCGACCCCTACGGCGCCACCGGCGTCGACGAGTTCTTTGCGGTGTCGGTGGAAACCTTTTTTACCAACCCGAAGGAACTGCGCGCCAGGCATCCCGCTTGGTACGGGATGCTGGCGCGCTATTTTCAGCAGGATCCGGCGTCGTTCAACACCGGCTGAATTCAATCCCCAACTTCAAGCGGGTGTTGGCTCGGTCTTCGCCTTGTCGCTCTTGCGCGGCGGCTGGATGTCGAGTTGCACCTGGTCCTTGTCGTCCACATCCACCGTCAGCCGGCCGCCATCCACCAGCCGGCCAAACAGCAACTCGTCGGCCAGCGCGCGCCGTATCGTGTCCTGGATCAAGCGCTGCATCGGCCGCGCGCCCATCAGTGGATCAAAGCCCTTCTTGGCCAAATGCTTGCGCAAGGTGTCGGTGAAAGTGACCTCCACCTTTTTCTCGGACAACTGGCCTTCCAGTTGCAGCAGGAACTTGTC
>JANOBL010000796.1:0-2088 GCA_031411635.1 Betaproteobacteria bacterium | reverse complement strand
GTGATGGCCGGTGCGGTGCCGATCATCATCCTGCTGCTGGTGATGTTGCATTACCACTTTCGCCAGCGTGAATCGGACGAGTTGTCGCAGGTGGTGCGCATCGAGGCCGCCGAGCGCGAGGCGGCCCAGGCGGCACGCCATCTGCGCGAGCTGCGCGAGAGCGAGCTGCGCTTTCACAGCGCGTTTTCGCATGCCGCGATCGGCATGGCGCTGGTGTCCACCAGTGGCCAGGTGCTGCAGGCCAACCCGGCCATGTGTGCACTGCTGGCCTGTGCCGACGGCGCGCTGATCGGCCGCGACTTCAAGACCTTTGTGCACGACGAGGACTTGCCCATCCTGGCGCGCCAGTGGCAGGCTTTGCTGGCGCGCGATGGTTCAGACACCACCGTGGAGCTGCGCTGCCTGCGCCCGGGCGGCGATGCGGTGTACGTGGCGATGCACAGCGGCCACTTCTCGGACCGCGATGCCAGCGAGCCTTGTTTGATCCTGCAGGCCCAGGACATCACCGCACGGCGCGATGCCCAGGCCCAGTTGCAGCACATTGCCTACCACGACAGCTTGACCTCGCTGGCCAACCGCATCCGCTTTGGCATCTGCCTGGCGCAGGCCATCGAGCGCTGCAAGCAGGACAAGCGCTGGCAGTTCTCGGTGATGTACCTGGACTTTGACCGCTTCAAGCTGATCAACGACACCTTGGGCCACAGCGCCGGCGACCGCTTTTTGACGATGGTGGCGCAGCGCATCCGCCAGCAGGTTCGGCCTACCGACACGGTGGGCCGGCTGGGCGGCGATGAATTTGCGATCCTGGTCGAAAACCTTGGGCACGAGGACGCCACCGTGGCGATGGCCGAGCGGCTGCAGCGTGCGCTGGCCGAGCCCTACAACCTGGACGGCACCGAGGTCAACAGCAGCGCCAGCATCGGCATCACCTTCAGCAGCGTGGGCTACGACACACCCGGCGATGTGCTGCGCGATGCCGACATCGCGATGTACCGCGCCAAGGCCGCCGGCCGGGCCCGCATCGCGCTGTTTGATGCCAGCCTGCGCGCCCAGTTGGCGGCCCAGGTCAACATGGAGCGCGACCTGCGCCGCGCCATCGAGGCCCAGCAGTTGTCACTGGCGTTCCAGCCGATCTACCACCTGCAAAGCGGCGCGATCGACAGCTTTGAGGCGCTGGTGCGCTGGAACCATCCCGAGCTGGGCCCGGTGCCACCCGCCACCTTTGTGCCGATCGCCGAGGACGGCGCGATGATCAGCGCGCTGACCGACTTTGTGCTCAGCGCCGCCTGTGCCCAGTTGAAGGAGTTTCAGCAACGCTCACCCGGCGGGCGCAAGCCCCGGGTGCATGTCAATGCCTCGGGCACCGACATGTGCCGCGCCAGCTTTGTGGCCCAGGTCTCGGCCGCGCTGCTGAGCAACGGGCTGGAGGCCAACCAGCTCACGTTGGAGATCACCGAAAGCACACTGATGCACCGGCTGGACAGCGCGCTGGCGGTGATGGCGCAACTGCGCGAGATCGGCGTGGGCTTGTCGGTGGACGACTTTGGCACCGGTTACTCGTCGCTGTCGTATTTGTCCACCTTGCCGATCACCAGTTTGAAGATCGACCGCTCGTTTGTGCAGCGCCTGCAAGCCGGTGGCGACAGCAAGGACGCCGAGGTGGTGAAGGCGGTGATCACCTTGGGCCAGGCGCTGGGCAAGACGGTGATCGCCGAAGGCATCGAAACGCCGGCCCAGCTTGACCAGTTGCTGGCGCTGGGCTGCGAGTTTGGCCAGGGCTATTTGCTGGCCCGGCCGCTGACACCCGACATGGCCGGGGCGATGGCCGCCGCCGACGCCATGCGCGGCGATCCCGCTGCACCACGGGCCGCCGGCGCAGCCGTGCTGCGTCCGCCTGACGCCTGGTCCGTGCCACCCGAGTGGTCACTGACGGTGCATTGAGCTTGCGCCCTCCCCCGGGCAGGGGGAAGAGCCCGCACGCGGAACAGGACCTGCGTCCTGTTCCTCGCCTGGCGACTCTGAGCCGCTTGCAAGCGGCGAAGTGGGGGGTGGGGGTCGAAATTGAGCAGGCTCTGGCATCGCGGGGGG
>JANOBL010000795.1:0-4139 GCA_031411635.1 Betaproteobacteria bacterium | reverse complement strand
GAGCGAGCGACTCTTCGCCGGCGCGGTCGCGAAACGCGCTGTTCTTCCCGGCCTCGGTGAGCGTGCCGCGGCCGGCGCGGATCTCGTCGGCGCTCTGCTCGTCGACGTACGCGTGGCCGGCGCTGATCAGCGCTTCGGCGGCGTCGTACATGAAATCGAAGTAGTTGCTGGCGTAGTACAGGTGCTGGGTGCCGTTGGCGGCCCAATCCCAGCCCAGCCAGTGCACCATCTCGACGATGGCGTCGACGTACTCCTGTTCTTCCTTCTCAGGGTTGGTGTCGTCGAAGCGCAGATGGCAGACGCCGCCAAAATCGCGCGCCAGGCCAAAGTTCAGGCAGATGCTCTTGGCATGGCCGATGTGCAGGTAGCCGTTGGGCTCGGGCGGAAAGCGCAGCCGCACTGGCGCCGGGTCCAGCGCGCCAGCGGCATGGTGGGCGGCATCACCGGGTGAGCCACCCCAATGGCGGCCGGCATACACAGCCTCGGAGAGTTCACGCTCGATCAGCGTGCGCAGAAAGTTGGCAGGTGGTTTGGCGGCGGGGTCGGTCTTGGGCGGCGCGGACATGGGGTAGGCGGCGCTGCCTGGCGGCAGAGGCCGCTGATCGGGCGGGGGAGCCGGATTCTAACGAGGGGGTGTCTCGGGCTCAGTGGCTCAGCGGCCGCCGCCGGCGTCCTGGCGTTTCAGGGTTTCGATCTCCTTGTCCACCCAGCGCTGGGTCAGGCCCTCGCCCTGCAGCCTGAAAAACACCACCAGGCCGTGGATCGCCAGGCCCAGGCCCCAGCCCCAGAGCGGAAACACGCGCATGCCGTGGTGGCGTGGGCCCAAGTCAGCACCGGTCCAGCTATTGAACAGCCACAGGCCGTAGAGCCCGGCATTGACCAGCACAAACACCGTGGCATGGATGAAAAAGCCCTTTTTCAGCGCCACCCGGCGCCGGGCGCGTTGTTCCAGCGTGGGTGCGGTCAGGTCGGTGGAGGGGGTGTTGGCCATGGGGGGCTCCTTGAAATTCCAGTGGGCATGGACAGTATCGTGCACGCGCGCTGGGCGGGCCGCAGTGGGCTTGCGACCAGACGCCGGCAGCAGCGATGAAAAAGCAGCCCAGTGGCGCCAAACGTTGCCGAGACGACAGGCCTGTCACATGCCCTTGAACAAGTGCGCATACAGCCGGCTGGCGGTCAGCCGCTCGCTGCGGCCACGCAGGCTTAAAAAAACCTTGCCCGATTCATCGCGCTGCGCGGTGTGGATGGCCGCCGCCCGCACCACCAGGCCGCGGTGCACCTGCCAGAACTGCTGCGCGTCTAGCTGTGGCAGCAGCTCGCGCAGCGACAGCCGGATCAGGTGCTCACGCTCGGCAGTGACCACGCGCAGGTATTTGTCGGCGGCCTCGAAATACACCACCTCGGCCACCGGCACCAGGTGCACCAGGTTGCCCACCCCTGCCTGGATCACCTCCAGCCGGGATGCCGCTGCGGCCGGCAGCGTTGCGACACCGCCCAGCAGCGCACGGAGCTGGGCCAGTGTGGACTCCAGCGCCGGTGCGGCAGCGGGCGGCTGGGCCAGGCGCTTTTTAAGCCGTTCCACGCAGGCCCCCAGCCGGGTGGCATCCACCGGCTTGACCAGGTAATCCACCGCCTGGGCCTCAAAGGCCTGCAGCGCGTACTGGTCGTAAGCGGTGACAAACACCAGCAGCGGGAAGGGTGCCGTGGCGGGCCAGTCTTCGGCCAGCGCCTGCGCCGCCTCCAGGCCGCTGGCGCCGGGCATTCGGATGTCCAGAAAACACACCTGGGGCAACAGCGCCAAAGCCTGTTGCACTGCACTGAGCCCGTCGGCCGCCTGGGCCACGATCTGCAGCGTTGGCCACAGCCGCGCCAGGTCGGCGGCCAGGGCCTGGGCCAGCAGCGGCTCGTCTTCGGCGATCAGCGCGGTGCAGGGTGGTTGGGGCATGGTGCTGGCCTTCAGGGGCTGGGTGACTGGCCGGCGGGGGGGCAGGGCAGGCTCACTTCGGCCACGCTGCCGCCTTGTTCGTCGGTGGCCGGCGCCAGCGTGAAGTGGGCCTGGTTGCCGTACATCGCGGCCAGACGCTCGGCCACATGGCGGGTGCCGTAGTGCGACCCGGCGGTGTCGGGGCTGTTGGCCGGACTGTTGGCCGGACTGACAGGGCCCAGCCCCACGCCGGTGTCGCGCACCGTCAGCAGCAGCCGGTCGCCTTGCCGCTCGGCGCGGATGTCGATCCGGCCACCGGCCACTTTGGGCTCCAGCCCGTGGCGGATGCAGTTTTCCACCAGCGGCTGCAGCAGCAGCGGCGGCACCGGCAGGCCCCGCAGCGCTGCCGGCAGATCAAGCTGCACCTGCAGGCGCGGCCCCATGCGTATGGCCATCAGCGCCAGGTAATCGGCCAGCCGGTCAAACTCGGCCGACAGCGGGTGCAGGCCCACCCGTGACGCACCCAACGTGGTGCGCAGAAAGCTGATCAAACGGTCCAGCATGCCCTGGGCCTTGGCCGGGTCCAGCGTGATCAGCACCCGCAGGTTGGCCAGCGTGTTGAACAGCATGTGCGGCTCTAGCTGCGCTTGCAGCAGCATGAGCTGGCTCTCGGCGGCAGCGCGGCGGGCGGCCTCGGCGGCGGCCTGCTCGGTGCGCAGCCGCTCGTTGGCGTAGAAATACCAGGTGGCGGCAATCGCCGCAACAAGGCTGATAACGATCGCCGCCCGGTTTTCCAGCAGGCTGGGTGTCTTGAAGCCGGTGACGGCATCGCCCAGCGCCGTGCCCAAGGTATAGCCCAGCACAGTGCCCGCCAGCACGCAGCCCATCATCCAGCCCGGCCCGGGCCAGCGTGCACGGTGCCGGGCGCTCATGTGCTGGCGGCCGGGCACCCAGGCGGCCAACACCAGCCGGCTGCCATCGATGAAAAACCAGCAGAAGGTGCCGATGCTGGCCGAATATATCCAGGCGCTGAACAGGTTGCCGCGGGTGTTGGTGGTCATCAGCCAGATCACCAGCGCCACCACTGCACAGACCCCCTGGTTGCGCAGGCCGCGCCTCAGGAAGCCGTCCCAGGGCCCGGGGTCGGCCGGTTCGGCAGCCGTCGGCGTGGCGTTGGTGGGCGCTGTCATTGCAGGGATTGTCGGCGCTGGGTTCAGGCCAGCGCGGCAGCGGCGGGTGCGCCGGACGCTGCCTGGCGCAGCACCCGCCAGGCCCGGGCACCAAACAAGCCGCTGGCGGCGCCGTACAGCGCACAGGCCGCCGCGGCAAACAGCGTCTGTCCGGCCAGGCTGGGCGTGATCACCAGGGCCACGGCCACGATGTAACGCAGCCAGAAGATCAGCATCAGCAGCGCCATCGGCACCCAGCTACCGCCGATCGCAAACCGGCCGTCGGCCAGCACCTGCACCTGGCGTGGCAGGCCCAGCGTTTGATTCAACGCCGCGCCCAGCAGCAGGCCAACCAGCCAGCCACCCTGGGCCACCGGGTGCAGGCCAAAGGCGCTGCTGGCGCCAAACAGCGACAACGCGCTCAGCGCCAGCGGCTGGATCAGCACCCGGCTGCGGCTGAGCACGTGGTTGCGGGCCTGCTGCAGGCCGAGCGCACCCAGTGCGCCCAGCACGGCCCAGACCCAGACGGGCGTGTGGCTGAAGACGCTGAAGATGAAAGTGGTCATCGTGGGCTTTCAAAGGCACCGGCTTGGCACCGGCTGGGTGGTCAGCGCCGCGGGCTGCGGCAGGCATGGGGCGCACTGTGGCGCCGGCCCGGCGTCAGCGCAGCGTCGACGCGACCAGGCGGCGCGTGACGTCGCCAAATGCCGCCAAGCAGCCGCCAAGCAGCCCCCAAGCGCCCTGCGCACGCCCAGGATGCCGACGCAACCGGTAGCGCAGCGGTCGCCGGATCAGCGCCGCCGCGATCCGCCGCCCAGCAGCGAGCCGAGCACGCCGCGGATGATCTCGCGCCCCACCGCCGAGCCGATCGACCGCATCGCCGAGCTGGCCGCCGTCTGCGCCAGGCCCGGGTGGCGGCCACCGCGGGGGCCGGTGCTGCCGAACACCATGTCTTTCAGCCCGTCCATCAGGCCGCCACCGGCCGCCGCTGGTGGTGCAGGTGCGGGCGCCGCACCACCCGGCCCGCCGCGCGCCGCGGCCTGGGC
>JANOBL010000794.1:0-2947 GCA_031411635.1 Betaproteobacteria bacterium | reverse complement strand
GCCAAGGAGAAGGTCGTCAGAGCGCATGCTGAGGCACGTTACTAATCAGGTTCAGATATCGAAGAGCAGGCGTGCCGGGTCTTCCAGCGCATCCTTCATCGCCACCAGCGCCAGCACTGCTTCGCGGCCATCGATGATGCGGTGGTCGTAGCTCATGGCCAGGTAGTTCATCGGCCGCACCACCACCTGGCCGTTTTCCACCACCGCCCTGTCCTTGGTGGCATGCACACCCAGGATGGCCGATTGCGGCGGGTTGATGATGGGCGTGGACAGCATCGAGCCAAACGTGCCGCCATTGCTGATCGAGAAAGTGCCACCGGTCAGGTCATCGATGCCCAGCTTGCCGTCCTTGGCCTTCTGGCCAAAGTCAGCGATCTTTTTCTCGATGTCGGCAAAGCTCATCTGGTCCACATTGCGCAGCACCGGCACCACCAGGCCACGCGGTGAGCCCACCGCAATGCCGATGTCAAAGTAGCCGTGGTAGACGATGTCGTTGTTGTCCACACTGGCATTGATGATCGGGTACTTCTTCAACGCCGCCACCGCCGCCTTGACGAAGAAGCTCATGAAGCCGAGCTTGACGCCATGCTCTTTCTCGAATTTGTCCTGAAACTTCTTGCGCATCTCCATCACCGGGGCCATGTTGACCTCGTTGAAGGTGGTCAGGATGGCGTTGGTGGATTGCGATTGCACCAGGCGCTCGGCGATGCGGGCACGCAGGCGTGACATCGGCACACGCTGCGCTGGGCGCTCGCCCAGGTTCATGCCAGGCGGCGCGGCCACCGCCGGCAGGGGCCTGGCGGCGGCGGGTACCGGGGCGGCGGCGCGGGCAGCGGGCGCTGGTGCAGCCACCGGTGCCGCGGCGGCAGCGGCCACCGCGCCCAGCACATCGCCCTTGGTGATGCGGCCGTCCTTGCCGGTGCCGGTTACTGCCGCCGAGGCCAGCTTGTTGTCGGCCATCAGTTTGGCGGCGGCAGGCATCGCCACATCGCTCTTGTTGCCACCCGAACTGGGGATCGGGTCGGTGGCGGCGGCCGCAGCGTCAGACACCACGGCCTTGACTTCCAGCGGGCTGGTCGCGGTGCTGCCCTCGGTGTCGATGCGGGCGATCACCTGCTCGGCGATGACGGTGGCGCCGTCGTCGCAGATGATCTGCGCCAGGATGCCAGCGGCAGGCGCCGGCACCTCCAGCACCACCTTGTCGGTCTCGACCTCGATGATGATTTCATCGATGGCCACGGCCTCGCCGGGTTTTTTCTTCCAGGTCAGCAAAGTGGCTTCGGCCACGGACTCCGACAATTGGGGAACTTTGACTTCTACGATTGCCATGTTGTTTCTCTTCAATGAGCGGGAGGACCACCAAGTGGACGCCGCGGAGCCGGGCCCTTGAGGGGGCTGAGGCCGGACACAAACGGCCCGCCGTTTGTGCCTGCCGAAGAGCAGGGCCTGTGGCCCTGCGCGGCCTGCAAGGACGCCGAAGGCGCTACGGAGGTGTCCTTATTTCGTGAGGACAAAGCCCTTGAGCTTGCCAAACGCCTGGTCCAGCAGCGCCTTTTGCTGCTCCTGGTGCAAATGGGCATAACCCACTGCCGGCGAGGCCGAGGCCGGCCGGCCGGCATAACCCAGGCGCTGCCCATCCACCAGGTTCTCGTGGATGTAGTGCTGCACAAAAAACCAGGCGCCCTGGTTTTGCGGCTCGTCCTGGCACCACACCACCTCGGTGGCATTGGCGTACTTCTTGACCTCGGTGGCAAAGGCTTTGTGCGGAAACGGGTATAGCTGCTCCACCCGCAGGATCGCCACATCGGCCGATTTGCGCTCCTCGCGCTTCTTGACCAGGTCGTAATACACCTTGCCCGAGCAGGCGATGACGCGCTTGACCTTCTCCGGCGTTATCTCGGTGCTCTGCTCACCGATCACGGTCTTGAAATCGGTCTTCGTGAAGTCTGACAGCGGCGACGTCGCGTCCTTGTTGCGCAGCAGCGATTTGGGCGTCATCACCACCAGCGGTTTGCGGAACATGCGCACCATTTGCCGGCGCAGCACATGGAATATTTGCGCGGCGGACGTGGGCTGCACGATCTGCATGTTGTTGTCGGCCGCCAACTGCATGAAGCGCTCCAGCCGGGCCGAGCTGTGCTCCGGGCCTTGGCCCTCGTAGCCATGCGGCAGCAGCAGCACGATGCCGTTGGCGCGGCCCCATTTCACCTCGCCCGAGGCGATGAACTGGTCGATCACCACCTGGGCACCGTTGACAAAATCGCCAAACTGGCCTTCCCAGATCGTCAGCGTATTGGGCTCGGCGCTGGCGTAGCCGTACTCAAATCCCAGCACCGCTTCTTCGGACAGGATCGAGTCGATCACGACAAACGGTGCCTGGCTGTCGGCCACATGCTCCAGCGGCGTGTAGATGCCCACGTCCCACTTTTCGCGGTTCTGGTCGTGCAGCACCGCGTGGCGGTGCACAAAAGTGCCACGGCCGCAGTCCTCGCCGCTCAGCCGCACTGCATAACCGCTGGCCACCAATGAGGCATAAGCCAGCGTCTCGCCCATGCCCCAGTCGACATTGATCTCGCCCCGGCCCATTGCCGCACGGTCGGCCAGCACCCGTTCCACCAGCGAGTGCACCTTGAAGTTGGCCGGCACCGTGGTGATGCGCTCGGCCAGGCGCTTGATTTCGGCCAGTGGCAGCGCGGTGTCGGCCGCATCGGTCCACTTGCGGCCCAGAAACGGCGCCCAATCCACCGCGTACTTGCTCTTGAAGTTGGTCAGCACCGGGTCCATCGTGTGCCGGCCTTCGTCAAACGCCGCGCGCAGCTGTTTGACCATCTCTTCGGGGCCACCCTCGGGCAGCACGTTCTGCGCCACCAGCTTGTCGCCATACAGCTTGCGCGTGCCCGGGTGCTTGGCGATCACCTTGTACATCAGCGGCTGGGTGAGCGAGGGG
>JANOBL010000793.1:0-1523 GCA_031411635.1 Betaproteobacteria bacterium | reverse complement strand
TGGCGACCCGGGTCTGACCCATGCGTTTGCCGCCGGCCTGGACGTCCACAAAGCCACCGCAGCCGAAGTGTTCAACACCACGGTGGACGCGGTGACGGCCGAGCAGCGCCGCTACGCCAAGACCATCAACTTTGGCCTGATTTACGGCATGGGTGCGTTTGGCCTGGCGCAGGCGCTGGGCATTGAGCAAAAGACGGCGCGCGACTTCATCGAGCGCTACTTCGCGCGTTTTGCCGGCGTCAAGCGCTACATGGACGAGACCAAGGCCAGCGCAGCGGCCACCGGGTATGTGGAAACCCTGTTTGGCCGCCGCATCGAGCTGCCCGAGATCCGCGGTGGCAACGGCCCGCGCCGCAGCGGCGCCGAGCGCCAGGCCATCAACGCGCCGATGCAGGGCACGGCGGCCGACCTGATCAAGCTGGCGATGATCGCGGTGCAGGCTGCGCTGGACGCCCAAGGCAAACGCAGCGTGATCGTGATGCAGGTGCATGATGAACTGGTGTTTGAGGTGCCTGAGGACGAGTTGCCCTGGGTGCGCCAGCAAGTGCCGGCGCTGATGGCCGGCGTGGCCCAATTGAGCGTGCCGCTGCTGGCCGAGGTGGGGGTGGGGCCCAATTGGGAGCAGGCGCATTGATGCAGCGTGACAGGGTGTGATGCGCCGTCACGCCGCTGTCGCACAAGCTTCATAAACTCAAAAGGATGAACGAGTCCAACGTCTTGTCAGTGGCCATGCCCGCGCTGCTGAACCGTGAGCGGGCCATCCTGGCTTTCAACCGCCGGGTGCTGGCGCAGGCGCTGCATCCCGATATTCCGCTGCTGGAGCGGCTGCGCTACATCACCATCGTGTCGTCCAACATGGACGAATTTTTTGAGGTGCGCTTTGCCGACGCGCTGGAAGCCATGCGCAGCGCCACCGGCGACGACGACCCGCAGCGTGACGAGCTGCGCCAGGTGGCGGCTGAGGCGCATGGCCTGATCGACGAAAAATACGCCATCTTCAACGACGCGGTGATGCCCGCACTGCACCGGCTGGGCATCATGGTGATCAACCACGCTGAGCGCAACGCCGAGCAGCGTGCCTGGGTGGCCAAGTTCTTTGAGACCCAGGTGCAGCCGCTGCTGCTGCCGGTGGGGCTGGACCCGGCGCACCCGTTTCCGCAGGTGGCCAACAAGTCGCTCAACTTCATCGTCAAGCTGGGTGGGCAAGACGCCTTCGGGCGTGCAAATTCCATTGCCATCGTCAAAGTGCCGCGGGCGCTGCCGCGTGTCATCAAGCTGCCGGCCTCCGTGTGCGCACCGGGTGAGCAGGCGTTTGTACTGCTCACCAGCGTGATCCGCGCCCACCTCGAATCGCTGTTTGGTGACCGGCCGGTGGAGGCGTTTTCACAGTTCCGCGTCACCCGCGATTCTGAGCTGGAGGTGGACGAAGACGATGTGACCAACCTGCGCCAGGCCATGCGCAGTGGGCTGACCACACGCCACTACGGCCAGGCCATCCGGCTGGAGGTGGTGGCCACCTGCCC
>JANOBL010000792.1:0-2294 GCA_031411635.1 Betaproteobacteria bacterium | reverse complement strand
TCGGGTCCTGGCGCAGCTTGGCCACGTCTTGCGTGGGCAGGTCGGTCAGCATGTCCACATCACCGGCCAGCAGCGCTGCCACGCGGGTGGGGTCGCTCTTGATCGGGGTGTAGACCACCTCGGTCACATTGCTGGAGGATTTGTCCCACCAGGCCGGGTTGAGCTTCATCGTCACCCGCTGGTCGGGCACCCAGCCGGTGATCTGGTAGGGCCCGGTGCCGTTGACATTGCGCGAGGCGTGGTTCTCTTCCTTGGCCTTGTAGTTCTGCGTGTCGGTGGTCTTGTTTTTCTCGGCCCAGGCCTTGCTCATCATCCTGAAATCGATGATGTTGCGCAGCAGGATCGGCTGCGGTGCCGACAGGATCAGGTCTACCGTGTAATCGTCGATCTTCTTGACCTCGCTGATGCCGGTGACGTAAATCTGCATCGTGCCCTGCGGCTGTTTGATGCGGCCGAAGTTGAACACCACATCGTCGGCGGTGAAGGGCGAGCCGTCATGAAATTTGACGCCCTTGCGCAGCTCAAACCGCACTTGTGTGGGCGTGATGTAGGTCCACTTGGTGGCCAGTGCCGGCTCCACCTGGTAGGTGGCCGAGTAGCGCGTCAGGCCCTCGTACGAGTGCATCAGGATCGCATTGGTCGTGGCATGGTTTTGCGAATGCGGGTCCAGCGTCAGGATGTCGTTTTGCGCGGCCCAGCGCAAGGTTTCGGCCTGGGCGGGCGCTGTGGTCAGGCCAGCCAGGCCAGTCAGCAGGGCGGCGCCGGTCAAGAGGGTTTTCAAACGCATGGCGGCAACTCCAGTGGCTACAAAACAGCGGATGCTAGACGCAACTTGTGGGCCAACCCACAGGATGTTCCCGCAGCCGCTCAGCCCGCTGCAGCGATGCCGGTTGCCACCTCCAGATCACAGTCGCAACCCGCACCGGCGGCAATCCAGCGCCGGGCCAGCCGTTTCAGCGGGGCGCGCAGCGCACCGGGCAGCCGGGGCCACACGGCGGCGGGATCACTCACCATCGCGCATTGGTAGCGCGCAAGCTGCGCATCCCAGCGCAAGGCCGTGCATTCACCGTGGCGCCGGCCACTGACGATCACCCCCAGCGGGCAGGGCATCCACGCGCAGCAAACGCCACAACCGTTGCAAGGTGTACCGGGCTCGGGTTTGGGCGGCGCGGCGGCCTGGAGATGGATCACCGGATAAGCCATGGTGGGCCGAGTCTGGCGGCAAAGTGCCGGCTTTTGTCGGCCAAACACCGGGCGGGATGCTGCGCAATCCCCGCAAGGGCCCGGGATACGGCGGTGTTACAGTGCCGCGCATGAAGTAAATCCGTTCCTTTCGAGCCCCTTGCTGATCGATACCCGTCGCGACACCCATCGCGACATTCGTCGTCTTATTTTTTGCAGCAAGGCAGGTCGCTAATCCGCCAACCGGTGAAGCCGGGCTGCGGAAGGTTGATCAACCCATCGTAGCCCTGGAAACCGGGGTAAAAGGTGACAGCGAGATGATGCAGCAACACAGGTCCAACTCGTACCTGTTCGGGGGCAACGCCCCTTATGTCGAAGAGCTTTACGAAGCCTATCTCGACAACCCCGGCAGCGTGCCCGATACCTGGCGCAGCTACTTCGACAACCTGCAAAATGTGCCGGCCACCGATGGCTCGGAAGCGCGTGATGTGGCGCATGCGCCGATCGTCGAATCCTTTGCCCAGCGCGCCAAGGCCAACGCGTTTGCGCTGAAAGCCAGCTCGGCCGATCTGGCGGTGGCGCGCAAGCAGGTGCATGTGCAGTCGCTGATCGCGGCTTACCGGTTTCTGGGGTCACGCTGGGCCGATCTGGACCCGCTGAAGCGCACCGAGCGGCCCAAGATCCCGGAGCTTGAGCCGGCGTTTTACGACCTGAGTGAGTCCGACATGGACATCACCTTCAGCGCCGCCAACACCTATTTCGGCAAGTCCGAAAACATGACGCTGCGCGAGATCATGCAGGCGCTGCGCGAAACCTATTGCGGCTCCATCGGCGCCGAGTACATGCACTGCACCGACCCCACCGAGAAGCGCTGGTGGCAGGAACGGCTGGAGGCCATTCGCAGCAAGCCCAATTTTTCGATCGACGACAAAAAGCACATCCTGGATCGGCTGACCGCATCAGAAGGCCTGGAGCGCTACCTGCACACCAAGTACGTCGGCCAGAAGCGCTTCTCGCTGGAGGGCAGCGAGAGTTTCATCGCCTCGCTGGACGAGGTGGTGCAGCGTGCCGGCACCAACGGCGTGCAGGAGATGGTGATCGGCATGGCGCAC
>JANOBL010000791.1:0-6818 GCA_031411635.1 Betaproteobacteria bacterium | reverse complement strand
GTGCGATGCCGGTGTCGGCCAGCGTGTTGGCGACCTGGAATTCCGAGCGGATATCCGGTGTCGACGCCACCACCCCCCTGCGCGCGGCCGGGCCGTTCGGCGTGGCGGCGCCCCAGGTCTCGCTCAACACATCGGCAAAGTTCAGCGCATCGCCGTCGGGGTTGGCATAGACCATGAAACGCAACTGGGCAAAGCTGTCGGTGGCGCTGCTGTTGTGCACCAGGTAGTCCACCTTCATCAGCTTGCTGCCGGCGTCCGACACCGAGAACGAATACGACAACAGCGGGTTCAGCGTGGTCACCGAAATCGGATCGCGTGCATTGCCCAGGCCTTGCACGAACAACTGCGGCACCAGCTCGAACACATTGCCGCCATTGCCGTAGGCGATGTCTTGCATCGTGCCGTCCGCACTGGTGGCGGTGGCAGGGCCCACCACCGCATGCGCGGTGCCAACGCTGGCCAGCACGGTGATGGCCGCAGCCAGCACGGTGGCGCTGGCGGTGGCCAGCATGGCGCAGAAGGGGCCTCGGTATTGCAAGGCTGCGGATCGCGCGGGGGATCGTTTTTTCATCAAAGTCGCTCCTGGCTGGGGATGGGTCGAGAACTGGTTGGCAATGGAAACGCACGCGCCGTCAGCGCGCCGGGCGTTCGGCTTCGGTCGGGTTGACCAGGTCGTATTCGCGCATCAGGCCGGGGGCCGAGTAGCTGCGCTCCGACGTGGCCACCGCGCCGCCGCCCAATTGCGACACCAGCACTTGCAGCGCAGGGCGCAGCACGCCGCAGGCCGGGCACAGCGGCGGGTTCGGGTCATCGGGGTTGGGCATGGCCTTGCGCAGCGCGATCAGCACCGACAGCGTGCCCACCCGGCGCACACCTTCACCGTACAAGTCGTCGGTGATCTCGGTGATCAGGTCGGCGGTGGATTTGGCGCGGCGCGGGTCGGCCTTGGGGTCGAGCTGGGCATCGGACCAGCCGTCGAGCCGCGCAAACTGCACGCCGGCATCGTTGACCGCCAGCGTGGCGCCGCCGGGGGCGATCACGTGGTTCAGCAGCACGCCGGTGGCCGGATCGCGCAGCAGGCCACCGGGCACCACAAAGGCGCGCGGCAGCGTGACCATCTTGTGGATCGTCACCCGGCTGCTGTTGGCGCCGCCGCGCTCCTGGGCGGCACCGGCCACCAGGCTGCGCACCGGCAGCGGGTTTTTTGCGCCCTGTGGCGGCAGCGGTATCTGCGATCTGGGCACGCCCAGCAGGTCCATGAACTTCAGCGCCTGCTCGTAAGCCTGGTTGTCGCTGAGCTTGGCATCTGCAGGCAGGCTGTCGCTGGCAGGGTTGAAAGCGGGGCGTCGCACGAACATCACATCGCCGATGCCGATGTTCTTGCTGAAGGCCAGCATGGTGTAGGCGGCGGTGTCGGCATCGCGGTTGCCGGCATCGATCACACACAGGCCGGTGTCGGGCTCCTTGGCGCTGGTGGACGTGGTGCGGCAATCCGGTGCCACGTTGGTGGCGCTGCGGCCGAACACCGCGCTGGTGACGCGGCCCACATCGAAGCTGCGCGACAGCGCTCCCTCGGGCTGGATGGTGGCCAGGCGCTCGACCACGCCGGCACTGCTGTCGCCCAGCAGCGGGCGCAGCGCGCCCGACACGGCGGCGCGGATGGCTTCTTTCGGGTCTTGGGTCTGGGCCTGCACCGCAAGCGGCATCAGGGCCGCGGTCGACGCCGCGGCCAGCAGCGCCGTTATCCAGGGGGTTTTGACAAGGGACATGGTGAAACTCCTAGGGTGAGGTTGCAGCGGCCGGATCACGGGTTGAAGGCGTCTTGCGCCACCGGGTCGCAGCCCGGGTAGCCCATCCAGGCGTAGTAGGCGCGGCCGTTGGGCGAGCCAAACGCGGCGCTGTTGTTGTAGCGCTCGTTCAGCAGCCGGTTCAGCGCGTTGCCGGGCGTGGCGCCCACCGTCATCGCGGTGGGGCATTGGTCCTGGCAGGTGCCGAACCAGTTGAACGGGTCGTACGCCGCGCAGGCAAAGCGATTCGGCTTGTAGTGGTTGGTGACCCAGGCATTGGCCACCGAGTGCACATGGCCGTTGATGGCGGTGTTGGCATAGTCGCCGTTGAAGGCCGAGCTGATCCACATCACGCCGTGGAAGCCGGTCATCACATGCAATCCCTTGGCAGAACCGGTCTTCTTCATCGCGGCACGCATGCCGCTGAAGTAGTTGTCGTTCAGGCTCAGGCACGACGACGCATGCAGAAACTTCAGGTTGTTGTCGCCCACCGACATGTTGCCGCCGCTGCCCATCACCGAGCTGCAGGTGCCCAGCGCTGCATTGCGCATCAGGGCACCCCAGGCATTGCCGGCGTCGTAACCATGGGCGGCAACAATCGCCGCTTCGGGCCAATCGACGTATGAGAAGTCCTGGCAACTGCCGTTGACCGACGGGTCGCAAAAGCGCTTGACCGTCATGTTGCCGTCGACGAACTTGCCGGTCTTGGCATTGCCCATCAGGCCCATCCAGTCGTACCAGGCTTGCGCCATGCCGGGCCAGGAGCCGCGGTCGGTATCGGTGTCGCCAGCGGCGCAGTTGCCGCCACTCCAGTTGCCGATGGCGTACATGTCGGTCTTCAGCGCCAGCGCGCAAGACAGTGCGGTGGACAAGGCCAGCCCAGCGGCACAGCGTTGGGCCAGGCGGCGGTGTTGGGGGGTGAATTTCATGGCGAACCTCCTTGGGCAGATCGGTGGGTACAGCGCGCCGGACAAAGGTAAGCGGCGCTGCCAAGGGGGTCAATGCGGTGCCGGGCCGCCCGTCATCCGCATTGCTGAGCGCTTGCTGCGGGGTTTGTGACTGGCGTCACAAAGCGGCCCTGGCGCACTGCCAGTGCCCTGGAACCAGGCCACCGCGCCAGCCCATGGCGCAACGCAACGCCGCCCCGGCGTCACACCCGGGGCGGCGCGGATTCAGCCTGCGGCGTGGTCTCGGCCTACGGCCCGGACCTCAGGCCAGCGCGCGCTCGATGTCCACGAAGCTGCTGGCGATCGGGGTGATGTCGATCACCGTGCCAAGCTGGCGCTCGATCTGCGCGCGCGAGATCACACCGCGCACCCGCCGCGGCGTGCTGTCGGTGGCGGCCTGCACCACCAGCAGGTGGTTGCGGCCAAAGCGCTTCAGCGTGGCAATCACGTTGGCCACGCTGGCGGTGGCCATGCGCGCATGGTCGATGGCATCGAGCGTTGAAAGCTGCGTCATCACATCGGCGACACACAGCTCGTCATAGCGCGCACGGCGATCGTGCACGATGCCGATCTGGCGGTCGCCGTGCAGGTCGGTGGTGGTGATCAGGCCTTCGATCGACGGCATGTCCGACACCACAAACAGCATGCGCACGCCCTGGTAGATCATCATCTGCTCGGCCAGCCGCAGCGAGGCATCGGGCGGGATCGTGGCGGCTTTGACCAGGGTCAGGTCGGTCATCACCTGGATGGCTGGTGAATCCAGCGTCACGGCGGCGGCCAGCCCGGGGTTGGCCTGGGCGATGGACACACCGGGCTCGAGCTTGAAGGTGGTCAGTGCGGTATCACGGGGCATTTGAAATACTCCTAACGCGCCAGTCAGGCCCAGCGCTTGTGGTCGGTTTACCACCAGACATTACGCCCCGAGTGCGCAGCGCTGAGCGACGACCATACCGCCGGTGGGGTGGTGGCCGGTCTGGCGATCGGTCCGCTGGTCGCCTTGGCGATTGCGGCGCAGCAACAGGCCATGCACACTGGCTGCAGCATGCGCCAATAGAGCGCATTCGGAGACACCCCATGAAGCACTGCCCCCGGTTCCGGCCGGCCTTGCTGCTGTGTGCTGCGGCGCTGCTGGCCACTGCCGCGCAGGCCCGCGTCACCCGCATCGTGATCGACGAGACGCTGCCGCTGCCCGCGCCGGCCGGTGCGCCGCTGCCTGGCATTGCCTACCAGCAGATCGCCGGCCGTGCTTTTGGCGAACTGGACCCCAAGCTGCCCGGCAATGCACTGATCCAGGACATTGGCGACGCGCTGGAGGCCGATGGCAAGGTGCGTTACGTGGCCAGCTTTTTGCTGATCAAGCCGGTGGACAGCGCCCAGGCCAGTGGCCTGCTGTGGCATGACGTGCCCAACCGGGGCCGCAATTTTCCAATGGCGCCGGCCGAGCAAGCGGCCGGCGACATCCTGCTGGCCAGTGCCTGGCAGGGCGACAACGCCGGCAATACCCGTGTGCGCGCCACGGCGGCGGTGGCCGGTGCGCAGTGGCTGCAAGTGCCGGTGGCCCGTCGGCCGGGCGGCGAGCGCATCACCGGCCAGGTGTTTGGCCGCATCGTCAACCGCGCCGGCCCGGGCTCGCAGCCGCTGCTGGTGCAGACCAACCCGGTGCCCTACCTGCCGGCCAGCCTGGACACCGCGCGGGCCAGGCTTGTCTCGCGCGCTGGCGAAACCCAGTCTGGCGAGGTGATCGACGAGCGGGTGATCGCTGGCGACGAATGGGCCTGGGCGCGCTGCGATGCAGCCAACCCCTTTCCCGGCGTGCCAGACCCATCGCAGATCTGCCTGAAGGCCGGCTTCGATGCCAACCGGCTCTACCAGGTGGTTTACACCGCCGCCGACCCGCTGGTGCTGGGCATCGGTTTTGCCGCCTGGCGCGATGTGGCGGTGTTTTTCAAAACCGCCAAGCAAGACGATGCCGGCATCGCCAACCCGGTGGCCGGCCTGGTGCGCCACAGCATCGGCCGGGGCATCTCGCAATCGGGCAATTTTTTGCGCGGCTGGCTGCACCTGGGCTTCAACCAGGCCGAGGACGGGGCCCCCGTGCACGACGGCCTGTGGCCGATCAGTGCCGGCCGGCGCATTGCGCTGAACTTCCGCTGGGCCCAGCCCGACGGCGTGCTGGAGCTGTACCAGGCCGGCAGCGAGGGCCCGCAGTGGTGGAGCAAGCACCCTGATCCGGTGCGTGGTGGGCCAGCCGCCGGCATCCTGGACCGCTGCCAGGTCACAGGCACCTGCCCCAAGGTGATCGAGCATTTCGGCTCGGCCGAGGTGTGGGCGCTCAAGCTCACGCCGGAATGGGTGGGCACCGACGGCAAAGCCGATTTGCCGCTGCCCGACAACGTGCGGCGCTACTACCTGGCCAGCTCATCCCACGGCGGTGGGGTGGGTGGCTTCAATACCAGCCTGCCGGGCGTGGAGCTGCCCAAAACCGGCGCAAGCTGCCCAGGCAACAACTTTGGCACGGGCCTGTTGCCGGCCAACCCGATGCCGCACACCGAGACCGTCAACGCGCTGCGCCAGCATTTCCGGCAGTGGGTGGTCAAGGGCACACCGCCGCCACCCAGCCGCTACCCCACGTTGGCGGCAGGCCAGTTGGCCTCGGCGCACAAGGCGGGCCTGGGTTTCCCCAGCTTGCCGGGGCTGCGCAACACAGTGCCCGAGGCCGGTTTCATCATGCCGGTGCACGATCTGGACTGGGGCCCACAGTTCAACGCCGTGGATGGCTCGGGTGTGCCCAGCCTGGCGCCACCGCGCATCAAGCAGGTGCTGAAGATGCTGGCACCCAAGGTGGACGCCGATGGCAACGAGCTGGGCGGCGTGCCGGTGGTGCTGCACCAGGCGCCGCTGGCCACCTACCTGGGCTGGAACATCGCGGCCGGTGGCTTCCACCAGGGCCAGATCTGCAACTACACCGGCGGCGTGCTGCCGTTTGCACGCAGCAAGGCCGAGCGTGAAGCGGCGGGTGACCCCCGGCTGTCGCTGGAAGAGCGCTATGGCAACCACGAGGGTTATGTGGAAGCGGTCAGGCGCGCGGCGGCGCTGGCCGTGGGCCAGGGCTTTTTGCTGGCGCCTGATGCCGCTGCGCTGATCCGCGATGCGCAGGACAGCGCTGTGCTGCGCTAACCTTGGATGAAACGGTGACTGCATGATCGATACGCAATACATCGGGCACAAGCTGCCGGTTTTCAGCGCCGAGCTTGAAAAAGGCCGGCTGCGCTTTTTTGCCAAGGCGATCGGCCTGACCGACCCGGTCTACACCGATGAGGCAGCGGCGCAAGCCGCCGGCCACCCGGCGCTGCCGGTGCCGCCAACGTTTTTGTTCTGCCTGGAAATGGAAGCCCCCAACCCGGGCGCGCTGCGTGAGCTGCTGGCGATGCCGGTGCCCAAGATCCTGCACGGCGAGCAGCGTTTTACTTATCACGCGATGTGTTACGCCGGTGATGTGCTGACGTTTGAGCAGCGCATTGCCGACATCTACAGCAAAAAGCGCGGGCTGCTGGAGTTTGTGCGGCGCGAAACCCGGGTCTGCAACCAGCACGGCCGGCATGTGGCCGATCTCAACGCGATCACGGTGGTGCGCCATGGTTGATTTCAAACAGATCAAAGTGGGCGATGTGCTGCCGGCTTTCACCACCGATCCGGTGTCGCGGCTGACGCTGGCGCTGTATTGCGGCGCGTCGGGCGACCACAACCCGATGCATGTGGACATCGATTACGCGCGCCAGGGTGGATCGCCCGATGTGTTTGCCCACGGCATGTTGTCGATGGCCTACCTGGGCCAGCTGCTCAGCAACTGGGTGCCGCAGCAGCGCTTGCGTGACTACGGCGTGCGCTTTGTGGCCATCACCCAGGTGGGCGATGCCATCACCTGCAGCGGCACAGTCACCGAGCTGTTTGAGGCCGGGGGCGAGCGCTGCGCCAGGCTGAGCCTGCAAACCGTCAACCAGCAGGGGCAGATCAAACTGAGCGGCGACGCCGTGATCGCGCTGGATTGACCCCCTCCCCCGGGCAGGGGGAGGGTTGGGGAGGG
>JANOBL010000790.1:0-2689 GCA_031411635.1 Betaproteobacteria bacterium | reverse complement strand
GGCGGCTCGGAGGCGCTGCACAGCAACCTGGCCTTGTGGGCGCTGGTGCAGGCCGCGCTGGTAGAGGCCGATCTGCCGCCCGACGCAGTGCAGCTTGTGCAAACCACCGACCGCGCCGCCGTGGGCCAGCTCATCACGATGCCGCAGTATGTGGACCTGATCATCCCGCGGGGTGGCAAGGGCTTGATCGCCCGCATCAGCGCCGAAGCCAAGGTGCCGGTGATCAAGCACCTGGACGGCAACTGCCATGTCTACGTGGATGCCGAGGTCGATCTGGAACAGGCGCTGGCCGTCACCGACAACGCCAAGACCCAGAAGTACAGCCCCTGCAACGCGGCCGAATCGCTGCTGGTGCATGCGGCCCAGGCGGCGGCGTTTTTGCCGCGCATCGCTGCGCTGTTTGCCGCCAAGGGGGTGGAGATGCGCTGCTGCGCGTCGTCCAAGGCCTTGTTGGCGGGTCTGCCTGGTGCGCTGCTGAGCGACGCCACCGAAGCCGACTGGGCCGAGGAATACCTGGCGCCGATCATCAGCATCAAACAAGTGGCCAGCCTGGACGAGGCGATCGCCCACATCAACCGGTACGGCTCGCACCACACCGATGCCATCCTGACGATGAACCACCCGAACGCCATGCGCTTTCTGCGCGAGGTGGATTCGGCCAGCGTGATGGTCAATGCCAGCACGCGTTTCGCCGATGGTTTTGAGTATGGCCTGGGTGCCGAGATCGGCATCTCCACCGACAAGTTCCATGCCCGTGGCCCGGTGGGGCTGGAGGGGCTGACCTCGCTGAAATGGGTGGTGCTGGGGCAGGGCGAGGTCCGCGCTTGAGTGCTGCCAGCACAGCCTTGGTGCTGTTCTCGGGCGGCCAGGATTCCACCGCCTGCCTGGCCTGGGCCTTGACGCAGTACGAGCGGGTAGAGACCGTCGGCTTCGACTACGGCCAGCGCCACCACATCGAGCTGGCATGCCGGCTGACCGTGCTTGAGAGACTGGCCGCGCTGTTTCCGCATTGGGCCACCAGGCTGGGTGACGACCACCTGCTGGACCTGAAGCTGCTGGGCCAGATTTCCGACACCGCGCTGACCAGCAAGCGCGCGATCGCGCTGGCCGCCAATGGCCGGCCCAATACCTTTGTGCCGGCGCGCAACCTGCTGTTTTTGACCTTTGCCGCCGCGCTGGCCTACCGGCGTGGCGCAACGGTGCTGGTGGGCGGCATGTGCGAAACCGACTACTCGGGCTACCCGGATTGCCGCGACAACACGATCAAGGCGATGCAGGTGGCCTTGTCGCTGGGGCTGGATGCGCCGATGCTGGTGCAAACGCCGCTGATGTGGCTGAGCAAGGCGCAGACCTGGGCCTTGAGCCAGGCACTGGGCGGGGATGCGCTGACCGCGCTGATCATCGAGCACACCCATACCTGCTACCTGGGTGAGCGGGGCGTGCGTCATGCCTGGGGCCATGGCTGCGGCCACTGCCCGGCCTGCAAGTTGCGCGCGGCGGGCCATGCGGCGTGGCTGACGGGTGGCTGATGAGCAGCAACCTGATGCTCGGGCTGGGCGTGCTGGCGCTGCTGGGCTTGTGGATGCTGGGGGCGCACAACCGCGTCACGGCGCTGCGTGCCGCCGTGCTCAACGCCTGGGCCCAGTTGGACCAGGTGCTGTCAGCCCGCGCCAAGGCCTTGGGTGATTTGCTGGCGGCGGTGGCCCAGCCGCTGGCCACCGAGGCTGCCGCCACCGACGCGGTGAGCAGTGCGCTGGCCCAGGTGCAAGTGGCCACCGAGGCGATGCGCCGCCGGCCGGTGGCACACGACACCGCCGCCGATCTGAGCAAGGCCGACGCAGTGCTGGCCGCTGTGCTGGTGCGTTTGCTGGCGCTGGTGGAGCAGCAGCCGGCGCTGCTGGCCGACCCGGCGGTGCGCCAGCCGCTGCAGGCCTTGCGTGAGTTGCCCGGCCGGCTGGTGTTTGCGCGCCAGACCTTCAACGACGCAGGCCTGGCCTACAACGCGGCGACGCGGCAGTTTCCCACGCGTTTGCTGCGCTCGGTGTTCCGGTTTGGCGAGGTGGGCAGGGTGTGAGCGGGGCGGGCAACGCCTACCCACGCTCCCCCATGATCGACGCGGTGGCCACCAACTCGTCAAACATCGCCAGCGACACCTGGCCCGACATCGCGTAGGGGTCCAACTCGGCGGTGGCCGAGTACTTCAGCACCAGCGCCGGGTTCAGCCGCGACATGTTCACCTGGCCCATCGCCCAGCCGGCAAAGTGGCGCTCGCCAATCTCCTGGTAGCTCAGCAACACCACATCGCTGTGGCGCGCATCGGCCGCAATGCGGTTGTACAGCCGGTTCACCGCCGCGCGCCCACCTTCCAGCACCTGCATGAAGATGCGGCTGCTGTTGCAATGGCACAGCAGCCCGGTAATGCCTTGTGCCGGGTTGTTCTCTTTGCATTGCCGCAGGATTGCCAGCAGTGCCGCATGGTCCACCTCGGCGGCGGTGCGGCTTGCGTACATCAGTCTTACCAGCATTTGGTCTCTCCGGGAGGCTTCAACCGACGATCGGGCCGCGCGTCATGTCGCGCGTCATGGTGCATTTTTCTTAGACAGCAACGACAAAAACTCGCGTCGCAGGTTGGGGTCTTTCAAAAACGAGCCGCGCATCATGCTGTTGGTCATTGCGGTGTCGGTGTCTT
>JANOBL010000789.1:0-6904 GCA_031411635.1 Betaproteobacteria bacterium | reverse complement strand
GTTTGATGCCGATGCCGGCATTGCGCTGGACAAGACCTTTGTCAAGGTGGTGGCCTGGTACGACAACGAGTGGGGTTACTCCAACAAGGTGCTGGAGATGGTGCGTGTGATTGCCTGACCGGGTGTGATGCTCCCCACGCTGCGCCGCTGCGCGGCTTGGTGCAGCAACTATTTATTGACAAGGCCGGGATAGCATCCCGGCCTTGTGCTTTTTTTCGAGTGGTGACAAGTGGAATTGCGCGCTATGGCTTCTCGATCGATCCGATGGTTCGGCCTGTTGCCCGCGCTGTTGCTGCTCACACTGGGGCTGCTGCCCGTCGCTGCTTTCAGCGCTGAGCGTGGGCCACGTGTGCAGGCCGTGGCGCCCGCCGCCGTTGACGAGGATGCCAGCAACGCCCGCGTGATCGTCAAATACCGCGCCGACAGTGAGCTGGCGCGCAGTGCCGGCGGTACCACCGGCCGCAGCCAACACGCCCGCCGCCTGGCCTTGCGCCTGGCCTTGCCGATGGCCGATGGCCGGCCGCTGGGCCCGCACAGCCAGGGCTTGCGTGCAACTGGCCTTTCGTCGCGCCAGTTGGTGGCCAGGCTGCTGGCCCAGCCCGATGTGGAATGGGCGGTGGTAGACCAGCGCCGCACGATCAGCGCCGTGTTGCCCAACGACCCGTACTACGGCGACAACCAGGTCAGCGTGACGCCGGCAGTGGGCCAGTGGTTTTTGCGCCGGCCCGACAGCACGATCGTCTCCGCGATCAATGCCGAAGCCGCGTGGGCGCTGACGCTGGGCTCGCCGGCCATCACCGTGGCGGTGCTCGACACGGGGGTGCGCTTTGACCATCCCGATCTGCTGCCAGCGGCTCAAGGCGGCAAGCTGTGGCCCGGTTATGACTTTGTGCGCATTGCCAACGGCAACGATGGGGATGGCCGCGATGCCGATGCCAGCGATCCGGGCGATTGGTCGGTGGCCGGCGATTCCTGCGGCGCGGCCGAAAGCACCTGGCACGGCACCCAGGTGGCCGGGTTGATCGGTGCGGCCACCGACAACGGCATCGGCGTGGCCGGCATCGGCCGCAATTTGATGCTGTTGCCGGTGCGGGTGCTGGGCAAATGCGGCGGTTTTGACACCGACATCCAGGCCGCAATGCTGTGGGCCGCGGGGCTGAGCAGCGATCCGGTGGCTAATCCGCACCCGGCGCGGGTGATCAACCTGAGCCTGGGTTCGGCCGGTAGCTGCGGCTCGTACCAGCCGATCATCAACCAGTTGACGGCGGCGGGCGTGGTGGTGGTGGTGGCGGCGGGCAATACCAGCGGCGAGGCGGTCAACTCACCCGCCAACTGCAGCGGAGTGATCGCAGTGGCGGGGCTGCGCCACGCCGGTACCAAGGTGGGGTACTCCAGCCTGGGCCCGCAGGTGAGCCTGGCCGCGCCGGCCGGCAACTGCGTCAACGAGACCGGTGCCTGCCTGTACCCGCTGCTGACCACGGTGAACGAAGGCACCACCACCCCGGGCGTCAACGGCTACAGCAGCAGCAGCAACCCGTCACTGGGCACCAGTTTTGCATCGCCGCTGGTGGCTGGCGCCGTCGGGCTGATGTTGTCGGCCGACCCAACGCTGACGCCGGCCCAGGTCAAGACGATGTTGCAGGCCACGGTGCGGCTATTCCCCACAACCGGCGCGCAGACCGTGGGCGCGGTGGCTTGCCAGCCGCCCAGCAACAGCACCCAGATCGAGTGTTACTGCACCACCACCACCTGCGGCGCCGGCATGCTGGATGCCGGGGCGGCGGTGACGCAGGCGGTGGCAGGCACGCTGGTGCCGGTGGTGGTGATCGCTGCGTCCGACAACACACCCACGGCCGGCGCATCCATCACGCTGGACGGCAGCGGGTCCAGCGCCAGCGCCGGCCGCAGCATCAGCAGCTACGCCTGGGCGATCACCAGCGGCGCTGGCCTGGCCAGCTTCACCGGCGCCATCAACGGCCGCAGTGCCACGCTGGCCACCAGCGCCGCTGGCAGCGTGGTGGTCAGCCTCACCGTCAGCGACAACACCGGCGCCAGCCGCAGCAGCAGCCAGGCCATCAGCGTGGCGGCGGTGCCGGTGGTGGTCACGCCGTCGACTGGCAGCAGTGGCGGTGGTGCCTTGGGGGGTGGTTGGTTGCTGGCGCTGGCTGGCGTGGTGGGGGTGCTACGGCGGCTCGACCGCCGCCATGTCTGACGGATTCAGGCCGTAGACCTTGCAGGCGGCCGCCAACTGGCGCTTGTCACGCTCGGTGACCTGGCCCCAGCAGATGTCGTCCGGCTGCAAGCCGCAATCGCCCCAGCCATCGGTTGCCAGCATGTCGGCCAGGGCCCAGGCCGGGTGCAGGCAGCCGTCCTGAATACCTGACCTGGTGTCTTCGAACCAACGCACCGGCCTTGACCTGATCGTGAAGCGATCGACCGAATACCGCGGCCCGCCGGCTTCGATGAACACGTCCGGCCGGCTGGGCACCTGGGTGGTCCAGCCGCTGCGGCGCAAGGCCTCGATGCCAACGATCACAGCGCTGGGCATGGCCAAACGCAGTGCAGCGTCCCAGTCCGGCCTGGGCTGCACCAGCAGGTTGGCAAACACGTCGCCGTGCCCACCCAGCGGCTCGATCAGCCCGCGCTTGCGCCAAAGGTACAGGTACTGCGAGGCGGTTTTGGACGTCCACTGAAACCGGATCGTCAGGTCTTTGCCGCTGAACACGCCCGGTAGCGCCAGCAAGCGCTGAATGGCGGAGACATGGGTGGCCATGAGGATGATCAGGCCTTGTTGTGCGGGCGTTGGGCCAGGGCTTCAGCCCGGCGCGCTGCGGCCAGCGCCTGCATGCTGGTGATGCCGCCATCCAGCGCCGCCACCGAGGCTTGCACCATCTGGTTGACCAGCGCCGGCTGCAGCGCCCAAGTGGATGGCAGCCAGCGCTTGAGGTCCACCTCGATTGACGGGCACTGCAGCGGCAGGTCGGCACGCCGAGCCTGGGCCTTGTGCAGCCAGTTCTCGGGCGTCTCGTTGGGGTAGATCGCCAGCCGCACTTCAAGGTCGGCCTCGTTGCACACCAGCGCATCAAGGCCGGGCTCGCGCGTGCTCAGCCAGTGCAGGTCGAACACATCACGCGGTTTCAGGTACGGCCTTGCGGCCAGCGCAAAGACCTTGTCCACGTAGATCTCGCGCAGCGTTGCCGATGGCACAAAAGCCTGGGCACCGGCCGCCGGACCCGACTGCAGGCGCACCGGCCGGACCTCGACCGCCAGCGGTTTGAGCGCGTTTTGCGCTGCCTGCCAAAGCTCCACCCGGACGCGTACCGACCCAATGATCGAGGGGCCGCCGATCAAAACATCGAAGGCGTACGGGTTGTGCCCGTCCTTGGCCTTGCTCACTGTCAGCCTGGCGTCCTTGGGGATCCACGGGCTGCGCCCCAGGCGCGCCTGGATGGCGCTGCCGATGACAGCGAGATCGAGCGAGGACTTGACCAAAAAATCCAGGTCTTCGCTGAAGCGTGGTGAGCCATGCGCCAGATGCAGGCTGGTGCCACCCTGGAAGACCAGGTCACCCGGCTCCCAACGGCGCGATGCCAGCAAGGCCTCCAGCACGGAAACCTGCAGCGCCTGCCGCAGATCGAAGGCTTCCAGGGCGGAAAGGGTTCTTTTTGCCATGCATGATTATCTAATGAAACTTAGATAAGTACGACTGACCAAACAAGCGCCGCACAGGAGCAGCAGCGATCAACGCCCCGCGCAAGCCACAAACCCAGGCCCGGTGGGCAGGCGCAAACCCGCCAACTGCGCCCGCACGGCAGCATCGGCCGCTGCCACCCTCAGCATTGTTTGGCGCGGCGGCGCCCGCACCGTGATCACCAGTGCGGTGCGCACCCCACGCTGTGCCAGGCTGGCCAGCGCGCCGTCGGCTTGCGACTGGCGGTCGTAGCGGCCCAGGTTGATGCCGGGCTGGTAGGCGGCGGGGCTGTCCAGCGCCTGGGCGTCGATCTTCAGGCGTTTCAGCTCGTCGAGTTTGCGCTGCAGGGTTTCGGCGTCCGGGTAGCGGCCCATGTAGACCACAAACGCGCCACCGCTTGAGCGGGCCACCCAGCTACCGTCGGGCAGGCCGGCGTCGCGCAGCGTGCGCTCGGCGGCCTGGGTGGCGGCGATATCAAACGGGCCGGCTTCCAGGCATTGGCCTGGGTTTGCACTGGCCACCGCTGCGCCGCTGCTGGGCAGGGTCACCGAGGCTGCGGAGCTAACGACAAGGGCCGGCGCCGCTGGCGCCGCGCTTGCCGCCAAGCTGGCTGGCACTGAGGCCGACGCCGCGGGTGCTGGCGTTGGCGTTGGCGTTGGCGTTGGCGTTGGCGTTGGCGTTGGCGTTGGCGTTGGCGTTGGCGTTGGCGCCGATGCTGCCGCTGCAGGGGCCGAGGCCGGCAGAATGCGCACCACCGCCGGATTGACCTGCTGTTTCAGTCGTTCGGGTTCACGTTGGGCCAACACCGCACCCGCGCCCAGGCCGAGCTGGTCAAACCAGCCCATCTGCGCGGCCAGCAGCGCGGCATTGACCAGCAACAGCGCCAGCGCCAGCAGCCTCAGCACACGGGGGCCCCGGTGCCCGGCGGGGCCGGGCCCGGGCCAGCGCCATCCAGGCGCAGGCTGACTTCACCGCTGTGCACGGCCACGCGCTGCCCGTCGTCGCGCCGCAGCCACAGCGTGCCGCTGCTGTCCACACCGTCTGCAATGCCGCGTGGCTGGTCGGGCAGGCTGGTGGTCACGGCGCAGCCGGCCAACACGTCACGCCCGGCAAAACGCGCTTGCAGCGGCGCAAAACCATCGCGCTCAAAGGCCCGCAAAGCCTGCACCAGTGGTTCTGCCACGCGCGCCAACACGGCCGGTGCGGTCAAGCCGGGCTGCAGCTCTTGCAGGCAGGCATAACCCCAACTCAGGCCGGCCACTGGCTGGGGCTGCAGGTTAAGGCCGACGCCCACCACGGCCAGGCGCTGCGCGCCCGATTGCACGGTTTCGATCAGGATGCCGCCCAGCTTGCGGCCAGGCGGCTGCGCCGGTGCGCGGGGGGCCTCTGCCCCGGCTGGTGCATCGAGCAACAGCAAGTCGTTGGGCCATTTGATGCCCAGCCGGGGCGCTTGCCCGGCCAACAACGGGTCCAGCGTGTCGGCGATGGCCAGGCCCACCGCCAGCGACAGGCCAGACCAGTCGGCCGGGGCCAGCGGCAAACCCAGCGAGAAGGTCAGCGAGCTGCCGGCGCTGGATAACCAGGTCTTGCCCTGGCGGCCCCGGCCCTGGGTTTGATGCTCTGCTACCAGCAAACAGGGTTGGGCATCGGCCTGGCGCCGGCCGCGCGCGCGCTCCAGCAGCAGCGAGTTGGTGGAACTGCAATGCGCCAGCACCTCCACACTCAGCCCCGGCAGCAGCGGCAGCAGTTGCTGCCACAAGGCTTCCGCGCCCCAGTTCAGTGCTTGCGGGGTGGCCATCGCGATAGTACGCTCACATTGGGCATCAGGCCTTGGCCGCAGGCTTGGATGCAGTCTTGGACGCCGTCTTGGGCGCCAGCATCGTGCCGCGGCAGGTCTTGGCGCCGCAGCGGCATTCAAAGCGCTTTTTCAACGCTGGGGTGTAGCGCTCTTCAATCACCAGGCCGTAGTCAAAGAACAGTTCTTCGCCCACCAAGATGTCGCGCAGCGCCTTCAACCAGACCCGGCCGGTGCTGTCCTCGGCCTCGCAGTTGGGCGCGCAGGCATGGTTGATCCAGCGTGAGGCATTGCCGCCCACCAGGCCGTCGATCACACGCTGATCGTCGAGGTGAAAGTAGAAGGTGTGGTCGGGCTGGCTGGGATCGTGCGGATGGCGGCGCAGCGCCTCGGGCCAGCCAATCACCTCGCCGATGTACTCGATGAAGGCCTCGCCCTTGCGGATAGGCTGCACCGCAAACACGCCCTTGCCATGCACCCCGCTTTTGCGCACTTGCAGCCGGCGGCCACGCACCGGTGCGGTTTCGGCCTGGGGGGCCGCCGCATTGGCGGGTGCCTTGGCCGGGGCGGCGTTGGTCTTGCGGACGGTGGCTTGCACAGCAGCCTTCATTGGGTAAAGTGGTTCCATGGGCGCGCGCATGTACACGGGTGCAAGCGCGCGCGAGAGGCGGATTGTAGGCATGGCCTGCAGGGCTCTTGGGCCCACCCAAAGGATTCGATCAGACACATGAGCAAGACCCTCATCATTGCCGAGAAGCCCAGCGTGGCGCAGGACATCGTGCGCGCGCTCACCCCCACGGCGGGCAAGTTCGACAAGCATGAAGACCACTTCGAGAACGAGCGTT
The DNA here is from genome assembly GCA_031411635.1 of Betaproteobacteria bacterium. Taxonomy (GTDB): domain Bacteria; phylum Pseudomonadota; class Gammaproteobacteria; order Burkholderiales; family Burkholderiaceae_C; genus Pseudaquabacterium. The sequence goes on along the minus strand of JANOBL010000789.1, from coordinate 573 downwards.
ATGTCGTCAGCTCGGCGGTGGGCCATTTGGTGGAGATCACCGCACCGGAGGAATACGACGTCAAGCGTGGCAAATGGAGTTTTGCCAACCTGCCGGTGGTGCCTCCGCACTTTGATTTGGCGCCGATCGACAAGGCCAAGAGCCGCTTGAACGCGCTGGTCAAGCTGGTCAAGCGCAAGGACGTGGGCGACCTGATCAACGCCTGCGACGCGGGCCGTGAGGGCGAGCTGATCTTCCGGCTGATCGTGCAATACGCCGATAACCTGAAAACGCCATTGGCCAAGCCGGTGCGCCGCTTGTGGCTGCAGAGCATGACGCCACAGGCCATCCGCGATGGTTTTGAGCATTTGCGCAGCGACAAACAGATGCTGGGCCTGGCCGACGCGGCACGCAGCCGCAGCGAGGCCGATTGGCTGGTGGGCATCAACGGCACACGCGCGATGACCGCTTTCAACTCGCGCGACGGGGGTTTCTTTTTGACCACCGTGGGCCGGGTGCAGACGCCCACCTTGTCGATCATGGTGGAGCGGGAGGAGAAGATCCGCAAACACGTCTCGCGCGATTACTGGGAGA
>JANOBL010000788.1:0-3581 GCA_031411635.1 Betaproteobacteria bacterium | reverse complement strand
CCACCGGCCACCAGATCATGCGGGCGCTGCGCGATGCGGCCGGGCGCGGCGTGCGGGTGCGGCTGCTGGTGGACGATCTGTACACCACCGGCCAGACCGATCTGCTGCTAGGTTTGGCGGCCTTCCCCAACATCGAGCTGCGCATCTACAACCCGTTTCCGGCCGGTCGCGACAGCCTGCTGTTGCGCCTGGCCAGCCTGCTGACCGATTTCAGCCGGCTCAACCGGCGCATGCACAACAAGCTGCTGATCGCCGACGGCCGGGCCGCGATCGTCGGCGGCCGCAACCTGGCCGACGCCTATTTCATGCGCGATGAAGAAGCCAACTTCGTCGATTTCGACCTGCTCTGCGTCGGCGCCGTGGCGCCCGAGCTGGGCGGCCATTTCGACCGCTTCTGGAACAGCCGTTTTGCGGTGCCGCTGGCCGCGTTGGCCGACAACCGGCTGAGCCCGGCGCAGCGCCGCACCAGCTTTGAGGCGCTGGCCGGCAGCAGCACCGCCGCACCCCGGCCCGCGCTGCCACCCGCCGCGCTGGCCGCCCTCAGCGCGCTGGCCAGCGTGCCGCTGGTGGTGGCCGACGCCCAGGTGTTTTTTGATTCACCGGAAAAAACCGCCGGTGTGCAGCGCAGTGGCAACCTGCTGCCAGTGACCGGCCTGCTGGACAGCGCCACCGAGCGGGTGGTGATCGTCTCGCCGTACTTCCTGCCCAGCGCGGCCGGCCTGCAGCGCATGCGCGCGGCGCGGGCCCGGGGCGTGGCGGTGCAGGTCATCACCAACTCGCTGCAGGACAGCGACGAGCCGCTGGTCAGCATGGCCTATGGCCAGCACCGCCAGGCCATGCTCAGCGCCGGTGTGCGGCTGTTTGAACTGTCGTCCGAGCGGCTGCACCACGAGGACACGCTGCGCCGCGCGCTGGGCAGCTCGATCGGCCGGCTGCATGCCAAGCTCGGTTTCATCGACGACCATGTGTTGCTGGTGGGATCGATGAACCTCGATCCCCGGTCCGCCAGCACCAACACCGAGCTGGCGCTGGCGATCGACAGTGCCCGGTTGATGCGGCTGATCCTGGGCCAGTTTCAGCCCAACGACGCCCGCTCGGTCTACGAGGTGCGGCTGGGCGCCGATGGCCAGACGCTGGACTGGGTGGGGCGCGACGAGCAAGGCGCCGAGCGCATCGGCCGCGAGCCGCTGCCGCCCTGGTGGCAGCGCTTGCGGCTGTGGCTGTTGTTGCAACTGGTGCCCGACGACCTGCTGTGACAGCCGGCGCCGCAGGTGCCAAAGCCGGCGCTGGCAACGGGCGACTCCCTTGTTTGACAATATGCTTAAAAACGTAAAAAAAGCAATATTGGCATCGGTATCGGGGATATCAGGGGTTTTAAGTGATCAAAATACGATCAGTGAAAGATCATCATTCAAGTGGCCGCCCGTTTGTTTGAGTCACTTCATGCGCCGCCTGACCACTGCACAACCGCACCATGGCCCACACCCTGTCCCCCGCCAGCCCGGCGCTTCAAAGCTGCGCGCGGCGCCAAACCAACCGCTGCCGGCCATGAGCTGGGACATGCTGTCGCCCGGGCCCGAACTGGCCCCGCACATCGGCTGCGAGCCCTGGTTTGCGCTTGCGGCTGCGGCGCCCACGATTGCGCCCGCGATTGCGCCCACGATTGCGCCACAAGCCAGCACCACCATCAGCGGCGCAGCCTGTCCAACCGGCTGCGCCGCAGCAACCGGCGCATCACGCTGCTGGCCTTGAACCTAGATTCCGCAGTTGACCGCTTCCCACCGCTGGTTACACCGCATGAACATTGAGATTTGTACCCACGACAACCTTCACCTGTTGGGTGAGAGCGCTACGCACCCGATTGAGCCGCGCTGCGGCACGCTGGCCGCGTTGCTCCTCCTCGCGGGCATGAGCCCGCAGCGTCGTCGCGCCTCGCCAGCGCACCGCATCGCGGCCCACCCGGGCGCGTCCAACTGCGGAATCTAGGTTGAACGATGTGCGCTGCTGCGTGCTGCAACACCTGCTGGACCGCGCCGAGCATCTGGACGGGCAACGCCGGGTGCGCGGCCCGATCAACCGCCAGGCCATTGCCGACACCATTGGCGCCTCGCGCGAGTGGGTCAGCCGCGTGATGCTGGACCTGACCCGCAGCGGCCTGATCGAGCCCCTGCCCGACGGCTCGGTGCTGGTGCTGGCCACGACCTGCGATGATGACCAGGACGATTTGACGCTGGCCTGAGAGCGCTTGGCGCCGCAGCGCCGGCCCGCATTCCGCGCCAGCAATCCAACCCCTGCCGGGCCCGCCCAGGCCACCCCGGCCATGACGATCAAGCTCCAGACCATTGCGCTGATCGCCGGCCTGCTCTACATGCTGCTGGCCCTGACGGTATAGCGCATCCTGCGTCGCCGCCAGCGTGACCACGCCGCCACGCTGTGGTCGGCGGGTGCGATGGCGGCGGGACTGGGCCTGTGCCTGATCACGCAGCGTGACGAGGCGCCCGACTGGCTGACCTTCTGGGCCGCCTCCAGCCTGCACACCGGATCGGTGGTGCTGCGGCTGATGGCCTTGCGCATGCCCTTGCAGCGGCCAATGCCAGTGCGCCAGGCACTGGCCGGGTGGCTGGTGATGACGGCCATCTACGGGCTGTACCTGTTGACACCCGATCTGAAGGTGCGTGCCGCATTCAACTCCACGATGCTGATGCTGGGCACCAGCAGCATCTCCTGGCATGCCAGCCGGCTGGCGCACCAGACCCGGTCGGCCGGCGGGCTGCTGCTGACCTGGGCCGAGGCCGTGCTGGCCGCCGCGCTGGCGGTCCGGCTGGTGGCGATCCTGATGGGCTGGGCCACCGAGTACGGCGGCCCGACCAGAAACTGGGACTTTGCGCTGCTGATCATCGTTGCCGCCATCGTTGGCCTGTACGGCAACCTGGGCTACCTGGGCATGGCGCTGGACCGCAGCAGCGCCGGCGCCGCGCTGGCCCGCGAAACGGCGCTGGCCGAAACCGTGCGCCGCGAGGCCACCGAGAGCACCGCCACCGCGCTGCGCACGCTGCTGCTGCAGCGCGACGGCCTGATGGCCGAGCGCGAGAAGCTGCTGCAGCTTCTGGCGCATGAAATCCGCCAGCCCCTGCACAACGCCAGCGGTGCGCTGCAGGCGGCCGACATCGCGCTGCACAACCCGCAAGAAGCCGGCGGCGGGCTGGTTGCCGAGCGGCTGCGGCGGGCCCAGGCCTTGATGGGAGATGTGCGCTCGGTGCTGGACAACACGCTGGCTTCGGCGACGCTGCTGACCCGCAACGAGCCGCTGGTGCTGCAGGACGTGGACATCGATTTCATCATCGAGCTGACGCTGGGCGACCTGACCGAAGACCAGCGCAGCGGGGTGCAGCGTCGCTGGTCGACCTCGCTGCGCAGCGCCGACATCGAGCCCGGCCTGGTGCGGCTGGCCTTGCGCAACCTGCTGCACAACGCGTTTCGGCACGGTGGTCCGGGGGTGCGGGTGCAGCTTGAAGTGGCCGAGCAGGACGACCCACCCGCGCTGCTGCTGACGGTGTGCGACAAGGGCCCGGGTGCGGCGG
>JANOBL010000787.1:0-3744 GCA_031411635.1 Betaproteobacteria bacterium | reverse complement strand
CCGCGAGAAACCAGGCGCTGTTTGACCAGCACCACGATGCTGCGGCCCTCGGGGGTTTCGTCAGCCAGCGAGGCAAGCTGCGCGGCGTCGGCCAGGTCCAGCTCGCTCACACCGGGCGCCGCGATCAAGCGGCTGGCCTGGCGGTTGCCCAAGGTGATGGTGCCGGTTTTGTCCAGCAGCAGCACGTCCACATCGCCGGCCGCCTCCACCGCCCGGCCCGAGGTGGCGATCACATTGGCTTGCATCATCCGGCTCATGCCGGCCACGCCCACCGCCGACAGCAAGCCGGCGATGGTGGTGGGGATCAGGCAGACCAACAAGGCCACCAGCACCACCAGGCTGACGGCAGTGCCGCTGCCCGAGGATTGCACCGCAAACACCGACATCGGCAGCAGCGTGACCACCACGACCAGGAACACGATGGTCAGCGCCACCAGCAGGATCGTCAGTGCCAGCTCGTTGGGGGTTTTCTGGCGCTTGGCGTTTTCAACCATCGCGATCATGCGATCGACAAAGGTCTCGCCGGGGTTCACCGTGACACGCGCCACCAGCCAGTCCGACAGCACCCGGGTGCCACCGGTGATGGCGGAAAAATCACCACCCGACTCGCGGATCACCGGCGCCGACTCCCCGGTGATCGCACTCTCGTCCACCGACGCCGCACCGGCGATCACCTCGCCGTCGGCCGGGATCAGCTCGCCGGCCTCGACCAGCACCACATCGCCCTTGCGCAGGCTGTCGGCTTCCAGCGGATGCCATTGCATTGCGGTGCGCGGCACGGCGGGGTTGAAGCTGCCTCCATGCCCCAATTCGAGCTTCTTGGCCCAGGTCTGCTTTTTCAAGCCACGCAGCGAGGCCGCCTGGGCCTTGCTGCGGCCTTCGGCCAGGGCTTCGGCAAAGTTGGCAAACAGCACGGTAAACCACAGCCACAGCGCCACCGCGACGGTAAAGCCGGTGGGCTGGGCAGCCGCCAACGCGGTGGTGAAGGCACTGCCCACATAAACCACAAACATCACCGGGTTGCGCCACTGGATGCGCGGGTCGAGCTTGGCGAAGGCCTGCACCAGCGCCGGGCGCAGCAGCGCCGGATCGAACAAGGCCAGAGTGACACGGCTCATTTCGGGCTCCAGAGAATCAGGTGCTCCACCACCGGCCCCAGGGCCAGCGCCGGCACGTAGTTCAACAAGCCCACCAGCAGCACGCAGCCCACCAGCAAACCGACAAACAGCGGGCCGTGGGTGGGCAGGCTGCCGTCGGTGGTGGCAAGCCGCTTCTTGGCCGCCAGCGATCCGGCCAGCGCCAGCACCGGCACGATCACACCAAAGCGGCCCAGCCACATCGCCACCGCCAGCAGCACGTTGTAAAACGGCGTGTTGGCCGACAAGCCGGCAAAGGCGCTGCCGTTGTTGTTGGCGGCCGACGACAGCGCGTACAGCATCTCGCTGAAGCCATGCGCACCGGGGTTGTTGATGCCGGCGCGGCCGGCGTCGGTCAACACCGCCAGCGCGGTGCCCAGCAATACCAGCAAGGGCGTGACCAGGATCGCCAGCGAGACCAGCTTCATCTCGGGCACCTCGATCTTCTTGCCCAGGTACTCTGGCGTGCGGCCGATCATCAAACCGGCGATGAATACCGCCAGCACCGCAAACAGCAGCATGCCGTACAGGCCTGAACCCACGCCGCCAAACACCACCTCGCCAAGCTGGATCAGCACCAGCGGCACCGCGCCGCCGAGTGGCGTGAACGCGTCGTGCATCGCATTGACCGCACCACACGATGCGGCGGTGGTGATGGCGGCAAACAGCGCGGAGGCGGCGCTGCCAAAGCGCATCTCCTTGCCCTCCATGTTGCCGCCGCCCTGGGTGGCGCTGGCGAGCTGGTCCACCCCCAGCGCGGCCAGCCTGGGGTTGCCCTGCTGCTCGAACACCATCGCCGCCACCGCAAATGCGACAAACAGCAAGCTCATCGCCGCCAACAGCGCCCAGCCCTGGCGCACATCGCCCACCATGCGGCCAAACACCAGGCACAGCGCAGCGGGAATAGCAAAGATGCTGAGCATCTGCAAGAAGTTGGTCAGCGCCGTCGGGTTCTCGAACGGGTGCGCCGAGTTGGCGTTGAAATAACCGCCGCCATTGGTGCCCAGCATCTTGATCGCCAACTGCGAGGCCACCGGGCCGGTGGCGATGGTCTGGGTGGGGCTGGTCTGGTCCACCAGCACTGGCTGGCCGTTGGCATCGTTGACCGGCTGGCCATCGATGCCCAGCTTGGGGCCTTGCCAGTGCACCGCCTCCAGCGTTTGCACGGTGGGCGCGGCCGAGAAGGTCTGCACCACACCCGACGCGGCCAGCACCAGCGCAAACACCAGGCTCAGCGGCAACAGCAGCCACAGCGTGGCGCGGGTCAGGTCCACCCACAGATTGCCCAGCGCGCTGGCGTTGTGGCGTGCAAAGCCCCGCACCAGCGCCACCGCAACGACGATGCCGGTGGCGGCGGACAAAAAGTTCTGCACCGTCAGCGCCAGCATCTGGGTCAGGTAACTCATCGTCGCCTCGCCGCTGTAGCCCTGCCAGTTGGTATTGGTGACAAAGCTGATCGCGGTGTTGAAGGCCGAGTCGGGCGCCACCGCCGGCAGGCCCTGGGGGTTGAGCGGAAAACCCGCTTGCAAGCGTTGCAGCGCATACACCACCAGCACGCCCAGGCCGTTGAACACCAGCAGGCCCAGTGCATAGCGTTGCCAGCCTGATTCTGTTGCTGGCTGTACCCCGGCAGCACGCCACAGCGGCGCCTCCAGCCTGCAGCCCAGCGCAAAGCGGCCGGCCATCACCGCATCGATCCAGCGTGCCAGCGGCCAGGCCAATGCCGCCAGCACCAGGCTGTAGACGGCCAACAGCCGCCAGGCATCGCCGGTCATGAAAAATCCTCCGGCCACAGCAGCACCGCCAGCAGGTAAACCAGCAAGCCGGCGGCCAGCACAGCGGCCAGTGCAGTCCAGCCGCTCATGACGGCTTGCGCTGGGCTTGCAAGCCGGCGCAACCACGGACGAAGGCCCAGACCAGCAGCCAAAGGGCTGCGGCGCAGCCCAGGTAGATCAGATCCATCACAAGCTCCTTGACACGGCTTGATGCTAGGAAGGCAGGTGTCAAGACAGCCAAAAGACTGGGTTGCCAGGTATCAAGAACGCATCAAGACCGGCTGGCGTGCTGGCCGATCCGGCCATGATCCAATCGCGGCATGACTTCTCCGAACAATGCCGCCCCATCCCCGGAAGGCGTGCGCCTGTCCAAGGTGATGGCCGAGCGTGGCCTGGCCTCGCGCCGCGAGGCCGACGAATGGATAGAGGCCGGCTGGGTCAGCGTCAACGGCCAGCCCGCCGTGTTGGGCCAGCGTGTCTTGCCCGACGCCAGCATCGTGATCGACCCGCTGGCCCGCACCCAGCAAGCCCAGCGTGTGACGGTGCTGCTGCACAAACCGGTGGGTTATGTCTCCGGCCAAGCCGAGGATGGTTACCAACCCGCATCGGTGCTGTTTGCCGCTGCCAACCGCTGGGCCGAGGACAAACTGGCGCTCAAGTTCCACCACGGCCATGTGCGTGGCCTGGCGCCGGCCGGCCGGCTGGACATCGATTCCACCGGCTTGATGGTGTTGACGCAAGACGGCCGCATCGCCAAGCAGCTTATCGGCGAAGACAGCCTGGTCGAAAAAGAATACCTGGTGCGGGTGCGCCCGGCCCGCGCCGACGAGCAC
>JANOBL010000786.1:0-8660 GCA_031411635.1 Betaproteobacteria bacterium | reverse complement strand
ACGCAAGCCGGCTCTTTTTTGGGAGACGAGCCACAACCTGGAAGGTCAGTATGAGCAGCACAACAGCATGCCGGCCACCCGCGGGATGATGTTGCTGGGCCTGGCGGCGGTGGGCGCGCTGGTGCGGCGGCGCGCCGCCGTCAGCGGACCAGGTTGACGCCGCCGTCCACCGTCAAGGTGGTGCCCACCACGTAATCGCCGGCCCGGCTGGCCAGGTAGATCGCGGCGGCGGCCATGTCGTCGTCCACCCCCACCCGGCGTGCCGGGATGCGGGCGGCCACCGCGTCGCCGTGGTCACGCGCATCCTTGTTCATCTCGCTGGCAAAAGCGCCCGGGCAGATCGCGTTGACGACGATGTTGTCCTGGATCAGCCGCAGCGCCATTCGCTTGCTCAGGTGGATCAGGCCCGATTTGCTGGCGGCGTAGCTGTAGGTCTCTTGCGGGTTGACGGTCTGGCCGTCGATCGACGCGATGTTGATCACCTTGGCCGGCTGGCTGGCGGCGCCGGCCTTGAGTTGCGCGTGCAGCGCCTGGGTCAGGAAAAACGGCGACTTCAGGTTCAGGTTGACCACCTTGTCCCAGCCGCTTTCTGGAAACTCGTCAAACGGCGCGCCCCAGGCAGCGCCGGCGTTGTTGACCAGGATGTCGAGCTTGGACTCATGCGCCGCAAAAGCCGCCACCAGCCCGGCGATGCCGGCAGCGCTTGAGACGTCGGCTGGCAGCGAGATGCAAGGTCCGAGCGCGCTCAACTCGGCCGCGGTGGCATCGCAGGCGGTGGCCTTGCGCGCCGAGATGTAGACCTTGGCGCCACGCTGCAAAAAGCCGGCGGCAATCATGCGGCCGATGCCGCGTGAGCCGCCGGTGATCAGTGCGGTACGGCCTTCCAGCGAAAAGAGTTTGTCCATCGGGTTGTCTCCGGTGCAGTGAGTGATCAGGCCAGGGCCAGCAAGTCCAATGAGACCGTCCACAGGCGCTGGGCGCCCGCGGGATCGGCCACATGGGGTGAAAAGCCCGAGACGCGGTTGCTGGCGGGTTGCGGCAAGCCGATGCCGCAATCCTCCAGGTACAGCCCGCCGCGGCCGGCCAGCTCGGGCGCAGTGGCCGCCCACACGCTGGTGGCCGCACCTTGCGCCGGGCTCTTGAAGATGTCCAGCGGCTGGCCATCGGGCTTGAGCCAGCCCAACGCGGCCATCTCCTCTTGCGGCAGGTACTTTTGCAGCCCGGTCATGATGCCGCCCGGGTGCACCGCGTTGGCGGTGATGCCGTCGCCGCCGTGCCGCAGGTGCACACCCAGCGCCAGCAGCGCATTGGCGCTCTTGGCCTGGCCGTAGGCCAGCCATTTGTTGTAGGCGCGGCGCTGGAAGTGGATGTCGTCAAAGTCCACCCCGCCCAGCTTGTGGCCGGTGGAGCTGAGCGCCACCTGGCGTGACGGCGCGCCGGCACGCAAGGCCGGTAGCAGCGCGTGGGTGAGCGCAAAGTGGCCCAGGTGGTTGACTGCAAATTGCGACTCCCAGCCCCGGGCCGTGCGGGCCAGCGGGCAGGCCATGATGGCGGCGTTGTTGACCAGGATGTGCAGCGGTGCCACGCCCCAATCGCTGGCAAAACGCTGCACGCTGGCCAGGTCGGCCAGGTCCAGGTCGGCCACTTGCACTTGGGCGTTGGGCTGCTCGGCACGCAGCATCGCCGCAGCGGCTTCGCCTTGCGCGCGGTTGCGGACCGCCAGGGTCACGTGGGCGCCGGCACGGGCCAGTGCGCGTGAGGTCTCCAGCCCCAGGCCGCTGGCGCCGCCGGTGACGATGGCCTGTTTGCCGTCAAGGCGGATGCCGTGCACCACGTCCAGCGCGGTGCTGCGGGCGCCGAAGGGCGGGTTTGGTAGGGACATGCTGTGCTCTTATCGCCAAATTTAGCCAAATTCAGCCAAATTGCCTGGCAGCGGCCAGCGTGGCCAAGCGCTGGCTGATCGCAAAAAATTCGGCCACTGTGTCGTCGATGATTTGCTGCACCGTCTTGATGCTGTGGATCAGCCCCGCCGATTGGCCGGCCAGTGCCGGTGCCGCGTTCATGTCGCCGCCAAAGTACACCTGCTGGATGGCTTTGAAGCTGTCGGCCGGCATCAGGCCCGCCTCGTGGATGGTCTGCGAGAACGCGGTTTTCAGCGCCCGGATGCAGGGCGTGGATTTTTTGTTCAGCACCCAGGTGCCGGTGGCATCGGCCGCCACGATGGCCTGTTTGTAGTGGTCGTGCACGGGGCTTTCGACGCTGGCCACAAAGCGGGTGCCCATCTGCACCCCCTCGGCGCCCAGCGCAAATGCCGCCGCCATGCCGCGGCCGTCGACGATGCCACCGGCGGCGATCATCGGCACGTCCACCCGCTCGCGGATGGCCTGCAGCAGCACCAGGGTGCTGACCTCCTCGGGGTTCTTGAAACCACCGCCCTCGCTGCCCTCGACCACCAGGCCGTCGATGCCGGCGTGCACACACTTGAGCGCGGTGTCCAGCGTGGGCACCGCGTGGTAGACCTTGATGCCGGCGGCTTTGAGCGGTGCGATGAACTTGGCCGGGCTGCCGGCCGAGGTGGTGACAAAGCGGATGCCGGCCTCACACACGAAGCGCAGCATCGCGTCGTCTTTCAAAAACCGGATCGGCAGGTTCACGCCAAACGGCAGGCCGCTGGCCACCATCGTGCGGATCTCGCGCTGGCAGTTGTCAGTCTCGCCGGACGAGGTTTCGATGATGCCCAGCCCACCGGCGCGAGACACCGCCGAAGCCAGCGTGCTGCGCGCGATCCAGCCCATCGGGGCCTGCACGATGGGGACTTGGGCGCCGGTATCGGCAAGCACGCGGTTCATGGCAGGGGTGGTCCAGGAGGGCAGGGCAACGCAGTGTCAGCGCCGCAGCCGGGCCGCCGCAGTCGCCTAGGTTCCAGGCGACGGGGCCGGGCTGCCGCAGCACCAGCAGGCATCAAACGGGCCGTCGATCACCTCGCTGCAGCCGGCACAGGCCCAGCGCCGCTCGGGCGGGTGTTGCAACTCGTGCAGCAACTGGCGCGCGGCGGCGGTTTGGGCCTCGTCCACCAGCCACAGCTCGGGCAGCGCCTGGTCGGGCGGGATCTGGCCGGCAATGCTGCCGGCAAAGGCGCGCTGCACCGTCACCGCCAAGCCGGCGCCGTTCAGCACGTCGGCCCACAGCGTGGCAATCGCCAGGTTGGGCGCCAGGGCGAGTCGCTTCATGCGTAACTTGGCGGTGCTTGCAGATGCATGCCACGATTGTGGCGTGGGTCTATTCACCCGGCTGGCAAACTTGGGCGCAGCAGGGCGGTTACCCTGCTGCGCCAAGGAGACCCAGACCATGACCCAAACCATCCAGATCCGCCAATTTGGCGGCCCCGAGCAAATGCAATTGGTGGACTTGCCGGTGGGCGAGCCCGGCCCCGGCCAGATCCGCATCCGCCACCATGCGATCGGCCTGAACTTCATCGATGTCTACCAGCGCACCGGGCTGTACCCAAATGCACTGCCGCTGAGCCTGGGCATGGAGGGCGCCGGCATCGTCGAGGCGGTGGGCGCCGGTGTCACCCACCTGCAGCCCGGTGACCGCGCCGCCTACGCCAGCAACCCACCCGGCAGTTACAGCCAGGCCAGGCTGATGCCGGCGATGAACGTGTGCCGGCTGCCCGAATCGAACAGCTTCGAAACCGGCGCGGCAATGATGCTGAAGGGCCTGACCGCGCAATACCTGCTGAAAAAAACCCTGCCCGCCGAAGGCTTGGAGGCCGGTGACTTTGTGCTGTGGCATGCCGCCGCCGGGGGTGTGGGCCTGATCGCCTGCCAGTGGGCCAAGGCGCTGGGCTTGCAACTGATCGCCACCGCCGGCAGCGATGCCAAATGCAAGCTGGCGCTGGACCACGGTGCGGCCCATGCCATCAACTACCGCAGCGAGGATTTTGTCGCCAGTGTCAAGGCCATCACCGGCGGCGCCGGTGTGAAGGTGGTTTACGACTCGGTGGGCAAGGACACCTTCGAGGGCAGCCTCAACGTGCTGCGGCCGTTTGGCCTGCTGGCCAGTTTTGGCAATGCCTCGGGGCCGGTTGCGCCGTTTGCACCCGGTATCCTGGGCGCCAAGGGCTCGCTGTACAACACCCGGGCCACCTTGTTCAGCCACATTGCCAGCCGCGAGGCCACGCAGAAGATGGCCGATGATTTGTTTGCCGTGGTGGCCAGCGGCGCGGTCAAGATCCGCATCGACCAGCGTTTTGCGCTGGCCGATGTGGCGCAGGCCCACACCGCGCTGGAAGCCCGCAACACCACCGGCTGCAGCATCCTGCTGCCTTGACGTCTTGACGAAGTTTTTCAGCGGCCTTCCAGCAAGGCCCGCACAAACCGCACCGGAATCGCGTAGCTGATGCCCGACGGGCTGCTCAGCACCGATTCCTTGCTGTTTTTCACCAGCACCATGTTGATCACACCCAGCACCTGGCCGCTGTCCACGTCCAGCAGCGGGCCACCGCTGTTGCCGGGGTAGGCCGTGCCATCAAGCTGGTAGATGTTGAACGGGCCCTGGCGCAGCCGGGCCACCGCCGCTGCATCGAGCTGGCGCGCATTGGCCGGGGGCAGCGCAATCGGCGTGATCGACGAGATCGTCGCGCGGTGCGTGACCGGCGAAAAGCCCAGCACGCCGCCGATCGGGAAGCCGATGAACGCCACCGCCTGGCCTTCGCGCGCGCCGTCGGTGGCGTCCAGCGCCAGCACTGGCAGCGGGTTGCCGCTGAACTGCAGCAGCGCCAGGTCGTGGCTGCGGTCAAGCTGCAGCAGCGTGAGCTTGCGGATCTCTTGCGGCGTGTCCTGGCCCGGCACCCGGTTGCCGGCAACCTGCAGCACAAGCTGGCGCAGCGGCTCGGCCTCGTCCGGCACCACATGCGCATTGGTGATCAGCGTGCGGCCGTCGCCGACGACAAAACCGGTGCCACGGAACGTGAAGCGGGGGCTGGTCAGCTCGTTGTACACACCCACTGCCACCACCGCCGGTTTGGCCGCGGCACCACCTCGGGCAGGCCGGCCCAGGCGGGCAGCCACGCTGGCAGCATCAGCCCCAGCAGGCCAGCAACAAACCAGCGGCGCGCGGCGCGGCTCATCGGCTGTTGCGCACGCGCAGCAACTCGTCGGCGATCAGGCCGATCGCACCCAGCGTGATCGCGCTGTCGGCGATGTTGAAGCTGGGAAAGTAGCCGCCCGGAAACATCGGCGCCAGCAGCGCCCAATGGAACTGCAAAAAATCGATCACATGGCCGTGCAGCAGCCGGTCGATCACGTTGCCGATCGCACCGCCCAGGATCAGGCTGATCGCGCCGCAGAACAGCCGCTGGCCCGGGTGCTTGCGCAGCATCCAGACGATGAACCCTGCCGCCACCGCGCCCAACGCGACAAAAAACCAGCGCTGCCAGCCCGAGGCGCCGGCCAAAAACGAAAACGCCGCGCCCGCGTTGTGCGCCCGCACCAGGTTGAAAAACGGGTAGACCGTGACGCTGTCGCCCAGCGCAAATTGGCCGACGATCAGGGTTTTGCTGATCTGGTCGACCAGGATCACCAGCAGCGCCAGGCCCAGCCACAGCGCCAGCGGCAGCGATGGGCTGTTGGCCCGGTTGGCAACGCTGTGGCTGGATGGGCGGCTTGTGGATTTTGCAGTGGGCATGCGCGGAGCGGCCGCCGGGGCGGCTGTGCAGGGAACGGCCGCTACTGTAAGCGGGCGGTGCTGGGCGGGGCATCCAGCAGCCCGGCAAGGGCGATTGCTGCAACGGCTGTTGCTAAAACGGCTATTGCTAAAACAGCTATCGCAAACGCAGCCGGCGGCAATTCCCTACACCGATTTTCCGATCTTGCCCATCCCTTATTCAGCAATGCTGGCCGGGCTAACGCACAAAGTGTGCGATAAAGCGACCGCAACGCATTTACCTCTTCTTGCACTCTTATTTTCTTGAACCCCAGCCCTGCCCCCGGAGAACAACAACATGTGCACGTCCTTGCTGGATTTTTCTGTTCGCATCGCCACCAGCGAGCGTGATCTGCACGAGGCCAGCGCCGTGCGTGCGCTGGCCTACGGCCACCATGTGCCGGCGATGGGGCCGCTGCTGGCCGAGCCCGATGCGATCGACAGGCAGCCCGGCACCGTGGTGCTGATATGCCGCGACAAGGCCAGTGGCACGGTGATCGGCACCGCGCGCATCCAGCGCAACCATCCGCAGCCGCTGCAGATCGAGCGCTGCATCCGCTGGCCCGAGGTGCTGGCCGATGTGTCGCGGGCCGAGATCACCCGGCTGGCCATCCAGCCCGGCGCCGATGCGCTGGTGCGGCCGATGCTGGTCAAGGCCTGTTACCTGTACGCGGTGGCCAGCCAGATCCGCTGGCTGGTGATCGGTGCCCGCAGCCCGGCGCTGATCCGCATCTACCGCAAGCTGGGTTTTGCCGATCTGCTGGGTGCTGGCCAACAAGTGCCGCTGACCTACGCCGGTGGGCTGCCGCACAGCGTGCTGGGCTTCAACGTGGTGGCGGCCGAGCGGGTGTGGTTTGCGGCCCAGCACGGGCTGTACAGCTTCATGGTGGAAACCTGGCATCCCGATCTGCAGTTGGTGGCCGATCCGTTGGCGGATCGGCAGGCCGCACCGCTGGCGGCGGTGGCGCCGACGGTGCGCACCCGGCCCAGCATCAGCCTGGTGCCGCCGGTGCCTGCGCCAGCCCTGCGCCGCGCAGCGCCTGTGTCAGTTGCAGCAGCGTAAAGGGCTTGGCGATCACCTGGTCCATGCCGGCTTGCAGGCAGGCCGCGCGGTCGGCGTCGCCGGTAGTGGCGGTGAGCGCCAGGATCGGCAGCCGCCGCAAACCCTGGGCGCTTTCTCGCTGGCGGATCAGCGTGGTGGCGGCCAGGCCGTCCAGCACCGGCATGCGGCAGTCCATCAACACCAGATCGGGCCGGTCGGTGCTGCGCAGCGCCTGGTCCACCGCCTGCTGACCGTCGGCCACCCGCTCGCTGCGCACGCCCAGGCAATCCAGAAAAGCGCGCACGATCAGCGCGTTGACCTCGTCGTCCTCGGCCACCAGCACCAGGCTGGGCAGCCGGCCGGCAAGCTCGGCGGCCGGGGTGGGCGCAAGCGGTGCCGGCACCGCCGGCAGGTGCACGCTGACGGCAAAACTCGAGCCCTGGCCCGGGCTGCTGTGCACGCTGATGTCACCGCCCATCGCAATCGCAATCTCGCGCGCGATGGTCAAGCCCAACCCCACGCCATCGGTGGGCCGGTCCCCGCTGCTTGTGTCGGCCTGGTGGAAGGGCTGGAAGATGCGCTGCTGCTCTTGCGGCCCAATGCCGTCGCCGCTGTCTTGCACGCTGATGCACACCTGGCCCGGGGTTTTGCCCAGGCCGGCGTGCAACTCGATCTGGCCGGCCTGGGTGAACTTCACCGCATTGCCCAGCAGGTTGTTCAGCACCTGCTGCAGCCGGGCGGCATCGCCCAGCACCCAGCAAGGCCGGGGCAGCCGGCTGTGGTGCTCAAACGCCAGGTGCTTGTCGGCGGCCCGCAGCGCAAACACATCGGCCACCGCGTCAAGCTGTGCCGCCAGGTCAAACGGCCGGGCGTGCAGCGCAAAACGGCCGGCGTTGATCTGCGACACGTCCAGCAAATCGTTGATCAGCCCCAGCAAATGCGTGCCCGAGCTTTCGATCAGCGTCAGCCGGTGCCGCAAAGTGGGCTCGTGCACCTGGCCGTGCAGCAGCCGGGTCAGGCCCAGCATGCCGTGCAACGGGGTGCGCAGCTCATGGCTGACCTTGGCCAGAAACCGGTCTCGCTCGGCGCTTTGGGCCTGCACCTGGCGCAGCGCGGCGTCTTTTTGCGCCACCAGATCGTCCGATTGCAGGCGCAGCAGCAGCGCTGCCGTCAGCCGGCGCGATGTGGCGCGCGCGGTGAACACCGTCAACAGCGCCAGGATCAACTGGCCGGCGCTGGCAAACAGCGCAATCTCGTCACCGCGCCACAGCAGCCCCAGCGCCACTGGCAGCAGGATCGGCAGCACATACGCGGCGGTGGCGGCCAGCCGCACCTGCAGGCCAAAGGTGGCCACGCAGGCCACGCCGTCTGCCACCGCCACGCCCAATGCCGCCAACGGCACGGCCTTGCCGGTCAAGCGCCAACCCGCCAGGCCCCACAGCGCACCGTCGATCACCAGCAGCGCCAGCATCGCCGCCTGCCAGCGTGGCCAGCGTGCACTGGCCGCGCCAACCCGGGCATACACCTGGGCCAGCGCAATGCGCGCCGCGGCCAGCCCCAGCTTCAGGCCCAACCAGGCCTGCACCTGGGCATCGGTGATGCTGTCGCCCGGGCTTTGCAGCAAATGCAGCGCCAGCAGCACCGCAAACACACTGGCCGCCAGTGTGCCCACCCGGGTGTGCAGCAGCACCATGCGCAATTGCTCGTGCACCACATGCTGGTGGTGGGCGGGTGTGAGTTGCAGGCCGATGTCTGACGCCGCCTGCGCCAGCGCCGACTTGCCGGATTGCAACCAGCGCCTGATCAGCATGGGGCTAGTCCAGTGAAACGGAGAAATCGGATGTACGTGAGCACCTGCCAGGGGCGCCATCCAGGCGCAAGGCGCAGCCGGGTTGGACACCCGGCGAGCACT
>JANOBL010000785.1:0-1817 GCA_031411635.1 Betaproteobacteria bacterium | reverse complement strand
CACTGCCGGTCACCGTCGATCAAGCTGATGAGCGAGATGGGCACACCGCACAGCAAGGCGGCGGCGGCAACCAGGGCGTCGAATTCACGCTCGGGCGCGGTATCGAGCACGTCAAGGCGCTCCAGCGCACGCTGGCGTTCGGCCTCGTTGAAGGGTATGGGGGCTGTGTGCATCGGGCTGGCCCATTTGAGAGTGTGCGCAGGATCGCATGGAAGCCTACCCGTTGATCGGTGCAACTGGCTATGGAAAGACCCGAGGTGTGCCAGCCTGAGCAGGCTGCCGAACTTCCATTGGGCCTGCTCTGGGCTTGCTCTGGGCCTGCTCTGGGCTGTTACCGAACCGTCACCGAGCCGGGCAATTGCAAGGTCTGGTGCGCCGGCGGTCAGCCCGGTGGCACGGCGGCTGGCGGCTCGGGGCTACCGGCTTCAGCCCCGCGTCACGTGCGTGGCCGGTACCCGCCCGTCGTTCCAGCGCCCGCCGATGGCGCGCTCGATCTGGGCTGCCAGTTGCAGCAACAGGCCGTCGTTGGCTTGCGCGGCCTGGGCCTGGATGCCCAGCGGCAGACCCGAAACCTGGGTGCCCAGCGGCAGGCTGATGCCCGGCATGCCACACAGATTGCTCAAGGGCGTGTAAGCAAAATTGCGCCACAGGTGCTCGAACCAATCCAGCACCGACGGGTTGTCGCTGGTCGTCAGGTAGCGGGTGTCACCGATCAGCGGCGTGGGCAGCGCGGTGATGGGCGTGAGGATGATGTCCCAATCTTCGAAGAACTGCCCGAAGCCGCGCGCGGTGGTATTGAAGACCGCCTGCATCCGCGCCCGCTCGGTGAAGCTGGTGTGCAGGCCGGCCTCCCAGATGCGGATGTTGACCGGCTCGAACAGCCCGGCCGGTGGGCGATCCAGGCCGCGCTGCGCCAGCAGGTTGTTGATGGTCTGCGCAAAGTTGCTGATGTAGCAGGTGGTCTGGGCGGCAAAGGCGGCGCGGTAATCGACCGCCGGCAAGGCCCATTCAACCTGGTGGCCCAGGCCTTCGAGCAGGCGGCCCGCGCGTTCGAGCTCGGCCACATGGTGGGGCGTGGCGCGGTAGTCGCCCCATTCATGCGCCTGCGCATCGCGCTGTCGCACGAGTGGGGCGACTACCGCGCCACGCCGCACATCGCGGCCGAACTGGCGCGGGTCGGACAGTTCCTGGAAGGCCTCGGCCACCATGTCGACTGGGCGCTGCCCGAGGTCGACTTTCGCGCGGCCTTTGCCGCCCAGACCACCTGCTACATCAGCAACTTCGCCCAGACCATCTCGAACCTGCTGGCCCCGCTCGGGCTCGATCGCCCGCCCGCGGACCGCGTGGAGCCGGTCAACATCAGGATCTGGGAGGCCGGCCTGCACACTTCGTTCACCGAGCGGGCCCGGATGCAGGCGGTGTTCAACACCACCTCGCGGGCCTTCGGCGCTTTCTTCGAGTCCTGGGACATCATCCTGACCCCGATCACCGCGCTGCCCACCCCGCGCATCGGCACGACCGAATACCTGACGATCAGCGACAACCCGTCGGTGCACGACTGGTTCGCCAATCTGTGGCGCAACTTCGCCTACACGCCACTGGCCAACCTGTGCGGCATTCCGGGCATCTCATTGCCGCTGGCCGAGCTGGACAACGGCCTGCCGCTGGGCATCCAGGCACAGGCCCGGCAGGCCAACGACGGGCTGCTGCTGCAGCTGTCAGCGCAAATCGAGCGGGCGATCGACGGGCAGTGGAATTCGGGGCGGGTGCCGCGGGTGCATGTGACGAAATGAAGTGACCTGCAAATCACGTCGGCG
>JANOBL010000784.1:0-9733 GCA_031411635.1 Betaproteobacteria bacterium | reverse complement strand
GCCCACCGAATATGCCGACAGCGTGGGCTGGCTGGGTGACGACGTGTGGTTTGCCCACTGCGTCAAGCTGGACTCCGCCGGCATCAACCGCTTTGCCGCCACCGGCACCGGCGTGGCGCATTGCCCCTGCAGCAACATGCGGCTGGCCTCGGGCATTGCGCCGGTGCGCAAGCTGCTGGACGCCGGTGTGCCGGTGGGCCTGGGCGTGGACGGCAGCGCCAGCAACGACGGTGCCCACCTGCTGGGTGAGGCCCGCACCGCGCTGCTTCTGGCGCGGGTGGGCCGCTCACTCGACCCGTTTGGCTGTGACCATGGCCCGGCCGAGATGACTGCCCGCAACATGCTGGACCTGGCCACCCGGGGAGGTGCCCGGGTGCTGGGCCGCAACGACATCGGCCACCTGGCGCCCGGCATGGCGGCCGATCTGGCCTTGTTTGATCTGCGCGGCCTGGGCCTGGCCGGCGGCGCGGTGCACGATCCACTGGGCGCGCTGCTGCTGTGTGCGCCAGCGCAAGCCGCCTACACCGTCGTCAACGGCCGCGTGTTGGTGCGCGAGGGCCAGCTCACCCCGGTGGCACTGGGCCCGCTGATCGAACGCCACAATCGGCTGGCGCTTGAACTGGTGCGTGGCTGAAGAGCCTGCAAGCGCCCATCTCGAAAGGATCGACGATGCTCAACAAGCTATCCCTCTGGATTTACGGCGTGCTGGCGGCCCTGCTGGGGCTGCTGACCACGAGCCCGGCAGCAGCCTGGGGCCCGGACGGTCACCAGGCCGTGGGTGCCATTGCCGACCAACTGATTGCCGGCACGCCCACCGGTAAAAAGGTGCGCCAGATCCTGGGCAGCAGCCTGCAAAGCGCCGCCGGCTGGGCCGATTGCGCACGCGGCGTGGAAGGCCACACCGGGAGTTGGGCCTACCCCAAGCCCGGCACTTACAAAGACTGCGCGCTGTACGAAAAACCGGAAAACCTGCCGGCGCTGATCGGCTTTGTCAACCGCAACGCCAGCCGCTGCGGTGGCAATGCCGGCCACGACGTGTGCCGCCACAAGGCCTACCACTTCACCGACGTGGCGGTTGGCCACGACCACTACGACCCGGCCCTGCCCGGCACCGGCAAGACCGACGTGGTGCATGCCATGGCGGCCGTGATCGTGGTGCTGCAGGGCCAAAAATCGCCGGCGCCGTTCAGCATCACCAGCCAGCGCGAGGCGATCCGGCTGCTGACCCACTACATCGGTGATCTGCACCAGCCGCTGCATGTGGGGGCGATTTACCTCGACGATGCCGGCCACAGCCTGGACCCGGCCACCGAGCAGGATGCACGCGCCCATGGCACAGCGGGTGGCATGAAGATCAACTTTGAAGGTGCCAAATTGCACGAGGCCTGGGACCGCATCCCCGGCAGCCTGCTCAAGCTGGCCACCGGTGACACCGGCAAAACCGAGGCCCGCGCGGTTGCCGCCAGCCCCGGCACGCCGGACCAATGGCCGGCCGCCTGGGCCAGCGAGACGCTGGGTAAGGCCGGACAAGCCTTCAAAGGCCTGAGCCTGGGCCCCAAGGCGGTGATTGGCAGCACCACCGCCTGGCCCGCCAGCGCCACCGAGCCGGATTACCGCCGCGCCCGCGAGGCGCTGCAGCATGCCCAAATCGTCAAGGCCGGCGCCCGGCTGGCGGCGCTGCTGACCCGCTTGTTGCCCTGACCCCGCCAATCCCTCGCTTTGGAGCACCGCTTGAAAATCGACTTCGTATCCGATGTGTCTTGCCCCTGGTGCGCAATCGGCCTGAACGCGCTGGAGCAAGCGCTGGACCGGGTGGCGCCCGGCATCCAGGCCACGCTGCACTTTCAGCCCTTTGAGCTGAACCCGACCATGGTGGCCGAGGGCCAGGAAATCACCGAACACCTGGCGCAAAAGTACCGCATCGATGCCCAGCAAGTTGCCGCCAATACCGAGGCCATCCGCCAGCGTGGTGCGGCAGTGGGCTTTGAGTTTGGCATCGGCAAACGCAGCCGCATCTACAACACCTTTGATGCGCACCGGCTGCTGCACTGGGCGGGACTGCAAGGCGACGCGCAACAACGCGCGCTGAAGCACGCACTGTTCAAGGCCTACTTCACCGATGGCCAAAACCCGGGCGATGCCCAAGTGCTGGTGGGCGCAGCCACCGCTGCCGGGCTGGACGCAGCGGGCGCCCGTGCACTGCTGGCCAGCGACCAGTACACGGCCGAGGTGCGCCAGGCCCAGGCCTTTTACCAGCAGCACGGCATTCAATCGGTGCCGGCCATCATCATCAACCAGCGCCATTTGATCTCGGGTGGCCAGCCGGTGGAAGTGTTTGAGCAGGCGCTGCGGCAGATTGCAGCCCAGACCCCGGTGGATCAAGCCGCATGACCCCACTCAACGACATCGGCTTGATCGGCCTGGCCGTGATGGGCCAGAACCTGGTGCTCAACATCGAAAGCCGGGGCTTTGCGGTCAGCGTCTACAACCGCACCGCGGCCACCACCAATGCGTTTGTGGCGCAGCACGCTGGCAAGCGGCTCAAAGCCTGCCACACGCTGGCCGATCTGGTGCAAAGCCTGGCCAGCCCACGCAAGCTGATGATCATGGTCAAGGCCGGTGCGGCGGTGGACGCGGTGATCGAGCAGCTCATCCCGCTGCTGGCGCCCGACGACATCATCA
Organism: Betaproteobacteria bacterium; assembly: GCA_031411635.1. Lineage (GTDB taxonomy): Bacteria > Pseudomonadota > Gammaproteobacteria > Burkholderiales > Burkholderiaceae_C > Pseudaquabacterium. The sequence goes on along the minus strand of JANOBL010000784.1, from coordinate 7,051 downwards.
TCGACGGCGGCAACAGCCTGTATACCGACACCGAGCGGCGCGATGCCTGGCTTGCACCGCTGGGGCTGCGCTTTGTCGGCGCCGGTGTGTCGGGCGGCGAAGAAGGCGCGCGCAAAGGCCCGGCCATCATGCCGGGCGGGCCAGCGTCCACCTGGGGCGTGATGCAGCCGATCTTTGAAGCCATAGCAGCCAAAGTGGACGGCCAGCCCTGTGTGATCCACATCGGCCCGGGCGGCGCCGGGCACTACGTCAAGATGATCCACAACGGCATCGAGTACGGCGACATGCAGTTGATCTGCGAGGCTTACAGCCTGTTCAAGGCGGCCGGCCTGTCCAGCGACGAGATGGCCGCCGTGTTCAGGCAATGGAACGAGGGGGATCTGCAGAGCTACCTGATCCAGATCACCGCCGAGGCACTGGCCCAGCGTGATGCCGACACCGGCCAACCCATCGTCGAGCTGATCCAGGACAAGGCCGGGCAAAAAGGCACCGGCCAGTGGACCCAGCTCAGCGCCGCCGACAACGCGGTGGTGATCAGCACCATCAACGCCGCGGTGGTGGCGCGTGTGCTGTCGTCACAAAAAGCGCAGCGGGTGCTGGCCAGCCAGTGGCTGCAGGGGCCGGATGCCAGTCTGAGCGTGGACCAGGCCACGCTGGTGGCCCAGGTGCATGATGCGCTGTATGCCAGCAAGGTGGTGAGCTATGCACAAGGCCTGGACCTGATGCGCACGATGAGCGACAAAAAACAGTGGGCACTGGACCTGGGCGCGATTGCCGGCATCTGGCGCGGCGGCTGCATCATCCGCGCGCGCTTTTTGAAGTACATCAGCGCGGCCTACGGCGCCGAGCCAGGGCTGCAAAACCTGATGCTGGCGCCGTATTTCCGCGATCTGCTGAACCGCAGCCAGGCAGCCTGGCGCCAGGTGGTGGCGCTGGCGGTGAGCCAGGGCATCCCGGTGCCAGCGTTTGGCGCGTCGCTGGCCTATTACGACAGCCTGCGCACCGCGCGCTCCAGCGCCAACCTGCTGCAGGCCCAGCGCGATATTTTTGGCGCTCACACTTATGAGCGCATCGACCGGCCGGCGGGGCAGTGGTTTCATACCGAGTGGCCGGAGGTGATTGGGTAGTTGGCTTCGGCCTGCCGCAGCTTTCGACCGAGGCGCCAATTTCAGACCACCCTCAGGCTCGACCCGCCACGACGCGCACACCAATCCGGTCGGCCAGCGCCAACAGCGCAAGGTAGGCCGACGCATCGTCCAGCAAGCTGCGAGACGGTGCCTGCGGCGTCAAAACACCCTTGCCGATGCGGTCACCGAACAGCATCACCGCCATCGCGCTGTCATCCTGCCGCGAGGTCCAGCACAGACCCTGAATGTGGGCATGCTGGGCATGGATCGCTTCAGCCCATGGGCGGGTCTGGCCGTAGCTGTCTTTCTCGGTGTCGATCAGTTGGTGGCGCGCAACACCCAGCTTGCGCAGCGGCACGTTGCGCAGGTCGGCCAATACCGAGGCGGCCGTCGCTGCCAGTGTGGAATGCAGTTGCCCCTCCAGCTTGCGCTTGTCCACGGTCTTCAACCCCGCAGTGAACGGCACGTCGTGGAAGACCGTTTCCATCGCCGCACAGTCAAAGCTGGTGCCACCGTACAACGTTGGGATAGTCTGGCCGGCTGCATCGCGGATGGGGCTGAATCGAGCGTTGCCCTTGATGCCCGGGTTGAAGGCGTCCACCCGAAAAACCGCCAGATGCACGCGGTGCAGCGCGGCGCCTGCGGGCCAGAGGGCCGTGGAAATTTGCAGCACCGCTGGAGGCGCTGGCACCTTGTCAGCGGCTGTGGTCAGCGCCAATCTGGACTGCCCCCGACGACCCGACCGAACCGGGCCGGGTGCATCAGCCATGCGCGATTTCGGCCATCTCGTCCACCGCTGCTGCCAGCACCAGGTCAGGTGACTTCAACAACAGATCCTGCGGACGCTCACCGCCCATAAATCCATTAACTGAGGCAAACCAGTAGGCCAGGCCCCAACCGTCTTTTTCATCACCGAAAACGGCCAGGATCGGCGCCATTGGCTTCAACGGTCGAAAGCCTGTTTCAGCGTCCAGGCCGTAGGCTGGAAAGTAGTCCAAGCCCTGGTGGCGAATCGCAAAAATCTGCCTGTCGCGCTTCCACCTGTTCGGCTGCGCGCTGAGGTTTGTGCTGCTGAACCCGGCCAGTTGCGCGATCTGCGCCGCCGTCAGCCAGTCACCGCTGGCCAGTACCTCGTTGCGCGCCTGGGCCGCCATCCTGGCCTCTGCCAGCAGGTGATCGGGCAGCGGCACCGTGGGCACCAGGGCGTCGACGATCTTGTTGATCGCCTCGCGCTGACGCTGGTGGATCAAGCCCACCATCATCGGCGCCAGGCTGGCCAGCGCGTCGGCAATTGCCTGCACCGTGCGTGCACTCTCGTGCACAAAGGTCAGCGCGATGGCGCGCTCGGCACCTGAGTTGCGCAGTTGCTCGCAAATCTCAAGTGGTGTACCGGCCAGCGCGCCCACCGCTGAAAGCGAGGCAGGGCTGTTTTTGGGGCTGAGCATGGTGATACCTCCAGATAGTAATTTATATTATCACAATTTATAGATAACTAATCTAACCTGAAATCGACCCTAAGCATCTGCCACTGGGCAACCGTGTTGCGGGCAGACAGTCTGGCGCCGCTCGCCAACGCCAAATCGCAGCCTGGCGACAATCGAAGATTTTTCTATCGCAGGCTCACTCTGTGAGCCTGCGATAGTGCAGCATGGTGGGCATCCGCAACCGCAACCGCGATCAGCCTGGCCCACCATGAACGACATCCATGCTTCTGATCTGAAGACCATTCTTCATTCCAAGCGCGCCAACCTCTACTACTTGGAGCACTGCAGGGTGTTGGTGAATGGTGGCCGGGTGGAGTACGTGACCGATGCTGGCAAGGAGTCGCTGTACTGGAACATCCCGATTGCCAACACCACGTCGGTGTTGCTGGGCACCGGCACGTCGATCACCCAAGCGGCCGTGCGCGAGTTGGCAAAGGCTGGTGTCCTGCTGGGTTTTTGCGGCGGTGGCGGCACGCCGCTTTTTGCCGCTGCAGAAGGCCCGCAAGACATTGTCTGGTTTCAGCCGCAAAGCGAGTACCGCCCTGCGGAGTACTTGCAACATTGGGTTCGGTTCTGGTTTGACGACGCGCTGCGCCTGGCTGCCGCCAAGGCGTTTCAGCGCGCCCGGCTGGAGCGCATCCGTCAGCACTGGCTGCACAGCAAGACCTTGAAGGACCAGCAGTTCACGGTCGATGCGGCAACGCTGGAACCACTTCTGGCCGAGGCGATCGCGGCGCTGGACCATGCCGCCGACCAGACAAACCTGCTGACCCAAGAGGCCAGGCTGACCAAGCAGCTTTACCGCATCGCGGCGCAGGCCACCCGCTACGGTGATTTCACCCGCGCCAAGCGGGACGAGGCCACCGACACGGCCAACCAGTTTCTTGACCATGGCAACTACCTGGCCTATGGCCTGGGCGCCACCGCCACCTGGGTGCTGGGCTTGCCCCACGGCTTGGCGGTGTTGCACGGCAAGACCCGGCGTGGTGGGCTGGTGTTTGATGTGGCTGACCTGGTCAAGGATGCCGTCATCCTGCCGCAGGCGTTTTTATCGGCCATGCGCGGCGATACCGAGCAGCAATTCCGCCAGGCCTGCATCGACGCCTTGACGCGCAGTGAGGCGCTGGACTTCATGATCGACACGATCAAGGCCACCGCCTTGGTCATCGGCCAGACCGCTGCCGCGCAGCGCCCGGCCCAGCCGCAGGCGGACGCATGAACATCCTGCTGGTGTCGCAGTGCGACAAGCGCGCGCTGACCGAAACCCGCCGCATCCTGGACCAGTTTGCCGAGCGGCGCGGCGACCGCACCTGGCAAACCCCGATCACCCAGGACGGGCTGGACACCTTGCGCCGCCTGCTGCGCAAGACCGCGCGCAAGAACACCGCCGTGGCCTGCCACTGGATACGCGGGCTGGACCGCAGCGAGTTGTTGTGGACAGTGGGCAACCCGAACCGCTTCAACGCCCAAGGCGCGGTGCCCACCAACACCACCACCCGCGACGTGCTGCGCCAGGCCGATGAAAACAACTGGCACACCGGTGACCTGATCCGTTTGCTGGCCGACCTGGCGGGCCTGCTGCATGACCTGGGCAAGGCGATGGAAGCGTTTCAGCGTCGGTTGCAAGGCAAGTTACAAGGTCGCAACCTGGTCCGACACGAGTGGGTGTCGCTGCGCCTGTTCGAGGCTTTTGTCGGCGCCGATGGCGACACCCAGTGGCTGGCGCGCCTGGCCGCACCCACGGCGGTGGACGACGCGCGTTGGCTGGCGCCAGCCCATCTGCGGCGCGACGGCCTGGACGGCAGCCCCGATTCACCCTTCAACACGCTGAAAGACGCGCCGCTGGCCCAGGCGCTGGCCTGGCTGGTGGTCACGCACCACCGCTTGCCCGAGCTGCCGCGCGACGCGATGTTCCAGATGTCGTCGCTGCCTGGGCTGCTGACCCAATTGCAACCGGCCTGGAACGAACAGGCTTTCAGCACCGCCGACCGCGAGGCGCTCAAACCTTACTGGCACTTCCCGCATGGCCTGCCCGTCACCACCGACGCCTGGCGCCAGCGCGCCAGCCGGATCGCACGCCGTTTGTTGCTCACCGTGCCAGGCACGCCGGTGGATCAGTGGGCGAACCCGCCGCTGAACAACCCGTTTGTCATGCACCTGAGCCGGCTCAGCCTGATGCTGGCCGACCATCACTACTCCAGCCTGGAGGGTGCCCACAACGCTGAGCGCGTCAAAGTGACGCCCGGCAACCCGCTGCTGGCCAACACCTGCCGCCACGACGGCAGCCCCAACCAGCCCTTGGACGAGCATCTGGTGGGTGTGGCGCAGCACGGCGCCGAGGTGGCCCGCTTTCTGCCCAAGTTCGAGCGCCACCTGCCACGCCTGGGCCACCACAAGCGCCTCAAGCAACGGGCTCAACATGAGCGCTTTCGCTGGCAAGACAAGTCGGCCGAGCTGGCGGCCGGTCTGCGGCTGCGCTCGCAGCAGCACGGGGCCTTCATCGTCAACATGGCGTCCACCGGCTGCGGCAAAACGCTGGCCAACGCCCGCATCATGTATGCGCTGGCCGACCCGGCGGTGGGCATGCGCTGCGCCTTTGCGCTGGGCTTGCGCACGCTGACGCTGCAAACCGGCAAGGCCTTTCGGCAACTCCTGAGCCTGAGCGACGACGACCTGGCCATCCGGGTGGGCGGCTCGGCCAGCCGGGTGCTGTTTGAACACCATGAGGCGCAGGCCGAGGCCACGGGCTCCGCCTCGACGCAAAAACTTCTGGAGGAAGACGGCTATGTGCGCTACGAAGGGCAGACCGACCAGCACCCGCTGCTGCGCCGCGCCGTGGCCGACCCGGAGGTGCGCAAGCTGCTGCTGGCCCCGGTGCTGGTCTGCACCATCGACCACCTGACGCCCGCCACAGAAAGCCAGCGCGGCGGCCGGCAGATCGCGCCGATGCTGCGGTTGATGAGCGGCGATCTGGTGCTGGACGAGCCCGACGACTTTGATCTGGCCGACCTGCCCGCACTGACCCGGCTGGTGCATTGGGCCGGGCTGCTGGGCGCGCGGCTGCTGCTGTCGTCGGCCACCTTGCCACCGGCCTTGGTGCAAGGGCTGTTTGAGGCCTACCGCAACGGGCGCCAGCACTTTCAAGGCAACTGCGGCGCGCGGCCGGGCGGCGCCGAGACGCCGCCTGTCATCTGCTGTGCCTGGGTGGATGAATTTCATCAACACCCCCAAGACTGCCCCGATGCCACCAGCTTTGAGCTGGCGCACCACCAGTTTGTGCGCCGCCGCCACGGTGAACTGGCTCGCCTGGCGGCCGAGCCCCGGCGCCGCGCAGCGCTGCTGCCGCTGCTGGGCCTGCAAAACCTGCGCAAGAACGACCTGCCAGCCCAGGCCCAAGCGCTGGCGGCCCAGGTGCTGAGCGCCGCGCTGGACCTGCACAAGCGCCACCACAGCGTGGAGCCGCACAGCGGCAAAAGCGTCAGCTTTGGCCTGGTGCGCATGGCCAACATCGAGCCGCTGTTTGAGGTGGCGCTGGCGCTGTTCAAGCTCGGCGCCGCGCCCGGGGTGCAAATTCATTTGTGCGTCTACCACGCGCGCCACCCGTTGCTGGTGCGCTCAGTGATCGAGGCACAGTTGGACGCCGCTTTGCAGCGTCAGGAGCCTGACGCGGTGTTCAAGCTGCCCGACATCCGCCAGCGCCTGGATGCCTCGCCCGCGCCGGACCAGATGTTCATCGTGCTGGGCTCGCCGGTCACCGAGGTGGGCAGGGACCACGATTACGACTGGGCGGTGGTGGAACCGTCATCGATGCGCTCACTGATCCAGTTGGCAGGCCGGGTGCGCCGCCACCGGCCGGGCAAGGTGGACACACCCAACATCCTGGTGTTCAACACCAATCTGCGCCACTTTCGCCAGCTTGGCCGGGCGGCGTTTTGCAAACCCGGTTTTGAGACCGATGACGATGCTTTCCGCCTGTCATCGCACGACTTGCAGTTGCTGCTGCGCCCGGAAGACTACGAAGTGATCGATGCGCGGCCCCGCATCGTTGCGCCGGCGGCCGACGCGCTGCAACCCCGACATCGACTGGTGGACCTGGAGCATGCCCGGCTGCAAGACACCATGCTGGCCCAGCAGCGCACCGTGGCAACCGCCAGGCCTGGCAGCCGTGCGCGGGCACCGGCCGGCGCCGTGCGGGCCACACTGAACGCCAGCACCTGGTGGCAGCAGCGCCCGCAAGACACCCTGCTCACCGCCGTGCTGCCGCAGCAGCAGCCGTTCCGCAAAGAGCCTTGGCCACGCGATATCACCCTGGTCTTGTTGCCCGATGACGATGGCGAAAACGCTTTGCTGCACCAGGTTTTGGAGGGTGACCGCAAGGGGCAAAACCTATACGTCGAGGTGAACCTTTCGCAGTGCGAGCACCTGGCCGACGAGGTGGTG
>JANOBL010000783.1:0-8570 GCA_031411635.1 Betaproteobacteria bacterium | reverse complement strand
TCACCGAGGCCGCAGCCATCGACAGGCCCGAGCCACCATAGTCGGCAGGAATCAGCGCGGCCATCCAGCCCGCCTTGGTCAGCGCATCGACAAAGGTTTCCGGGTAGCCGCGCGCTTCGTCGATCTTGCGGAAGTACTCGTCCGGAAACTGGCGACACAGGTCGCGCACGGCATCCCGGATCTCCTGGTACTGATCAACCTCGTTCATCATGGGGTTCTCCTGCTGATGGATTGTTGGTGGCGTTTGCCCGGTCGCCGATGCCAGCGTGGCGGTCGTGTCGGTCGCAAGTGTGCCTTCAGCGCCGCCACGGGCGTTCAAGCCCTGGGCCCTGGTCCTTCAACCCCTCAAGCTCAGGCCGCCAGCGCCGCCTTCGACGACTCGAAGGCCAGGTCGCGGTAACCGTTCTGCACCGCGGCGTTGCAGTACTCGCGGTACTTCGGGAAACCGCCGGTGAACAGCGTCAGGCCTTGCGGCTTGTCCTTGACGTTGGCGCCCACGTACCAGGTCTTGGCCTTGGACAGCAAGGTGCGTTGCGACAGCGCACACACCACCTCCATCCAGGCGTCCTCGGCGGCCTGGGTCGGTTCGACGGCGCACAAACCGTGCTGGTCCATGTGGGTGATCAGCGCGGCGATCCAGTCGACGTCGTTCTCGCTGATCCGCACGATGTTGGCCAGCGCCGCCGGGCCGTTCGGGCCGGTGGTCATGAACAGGTTGGGAAAGCCTTCCATCATCAGGCCCAGGTACGAATGCGCACCCTCGTGCCACTTTTGATTCACTGTCCGGCCGTCGCGGCCGATCACATCGAAGGACAGCAGCGCGCCGGTCAGGCCGTCGTAGCCGGTGGCCAGGATCAGCATGTCCAGTTCGATCTCGCCCGAGGCCAAACGCACGCCCTTGTCGGTGAACTCCAGGATGGCGTCGGTATTCAGATCGACAAGGTGCACATTCGGCAGGTTGTAGGTCTCGTAGTAGCTGGAGTCCAGGCAGGGCCGGCGCGCAAACACCGGGTAGCCACGCGGCTTGAGTGCCTCGGCGGTGGCCGGGTTCTTGACCACCTGGCCGATCTTGCCGCGGATGAATTCGGCCACCTGCTCATTCGCCTCGGGGTTGAACAGCAGGTCGGAGAACGTGCCCAGCATCGCCAGGCCGCCGTGGCGCCAGGCGTCCTCCATCAGGGCCAGACGTTCCTCGGGCGGCACGCTGAAGAAGGCGCGTGTGCTGGCCGGGCGCAGGCCGCCGGCGGGGCTGTTGCGCGCCGACTCGCGCAGCCCGGGGTAGTGGCGCTTGACCTCGGCCACAAAGCCCGGGTCCAGCGCGTGGTTGCGCATCGGCATCGTGAAGCTGGGCGTGCGTTGCAGCACAAACAGCTCACCGGCCTGGGGGCCGACTTCCTGCACGATCTGGATGCCGGTGGAGCCCACGCCCAGCACGGCGATGCGCTTGCCGGCGTAACTCACCGGCTGGTGCGGCCAGCGTGCGGCGCGGTAGAGCTCACCCTTGAAGCGGTCCAGGCCCGGGATGTCCGGGTCCTTGGGCACCGACAGCGGCCCGGTGGCCATCACGCAGTAGGTGGCCTCGAAGGTCTCACCGCGCTCGGTGCTCACCACCCACAGCGCGCGGGCCTCGTCCCAGGCTGCGCGTCTGACGCGGGTGTTGAACTGGTAGTGCTTGCGCAGGTCCAGCCGCTCCGCCACGAAGTTGAAGTAGGCCATCAGCTCGGGCTGGGCGGCAAAGTACTCCGACCAGGTCCATTCCTGCTCCACCTCGCGCGAGAAGCCAAAGCTGTAGTCGATGCTGGGCAGGTCTACCCGCGCGCCCGGATAGCGGTTCCAGTACCACACGCCGCCCACATCGCCGCCGGCCTCGAAGCCCTGGACCGTCAGGCCCATTTCGCGAAACTTGTAGGTGGCGTACAGGCCGCCGAAACCGGCGCCGACGACGATCACGTCCAGTCGGCGGGGCGCGGCGGTCGGGGATTTCTCTTCTCCAGGCTTGGCGTTCATGGTTATCTCCTGAGGGTGGAATTCGGGTTGACTAAGCGGCAGGGGCGGCCCGGTTGACCAGGCCCAGCAGCACGATGTCGAGGTATTGGTCTATCACCTCGCGCGCCAGCATCGGCCCGCCGGGCCGGTGCCAGCGCGACATCTGGTTCAGACCCGACAGCAACAGGCGGCCGGCGATGGCCGGGTTTACCGGGCGCAGCTCGCCGTTGGCGATGCCGCCCTCGATGCAGCCGCGCAGCAGCGTTTCGTAATCGTCGCGCTGGCGCAGCGCCAGGCCGCGGCGGCCGGTGGCGCCGGCCTGCCAGAAGGCATTGGAGCCGGCCACCCACTGGTCTCGCCGCGCCTCCATCGAGTCGGCCGAAGCGCGCAGGAAAGCGCGCACCTTCTCGGTGGGCGTGTGGGCACGGCCCACCGCCGCCTGCACCTCGGCCAGCAGTGCGTCCATAGACTCGATCACCACCCGCTCGTACAGCGCATCCTTGTTGGGAAAGTAGTAGTACAGCGCCGCCTTGGTGATCTGAGCCGCTTCGGCGATGTCGCGCAGCGAGGTGGCGTCGAAACCCTTTTGCGCAAACAAACGCCGCGCGATGGCCAGCAACTGCGCCTCGCGGCCGTCGGCCATGCTGGTTTCGGCAGCGGCGGGCGCGCTGGCAGCCGCACTGTCAAGGGCTGGCGGGGATTCAGAAGTCATGCAACGCCCATGAGAAACAATGCTGTTGTGCGGCTGCGTTTGGGCTCCTTCCCCCTGCCTGGGGGATGGTTGGTTTGGGGGTTCAGACTTGCCCGCAGGCAAACATTCGACCCCCACCCCAACCCTCCCCCTTGAAGGGGGAGGGGGCCAACATCACCGACCCTGGTACACCGGCTTGCGCTTCTCCAAAAAGGCCCGCTGCGCCTCCTTGGCATCTTCGGTCTTCGACAGCGCCAGCGTATTGCCCTGCTCGTAGCGGTAGGCGTCGCGCAGCGGCATCACCTCGGTCAGGCGCGCCGCTTCCTTGGCCAGGCGCACGGCGATCGGGGACTTGCTGGCGATCTCGTGCGCGATGCCCATCGCGTAAGGCATCAACTCGGCCGGCGGCAGGCAGGCCTCCACCAGGCCCAGGCGGTACAGCTCGGCCGCACTGACCTGCATGCCGGTGAAAAACATGCGGCGCGCGCGCGACTGGCCAAAGATGCGCTGCAGAAACGACACACCGCCGGCCAGGCCGACGTTGATCTCGGGCATTGAGAAGTAAGCCTCTTCGCTGGCCACCCAGATGTCGGAGGCCATCACCAGGCCGAAGCCGGCACCCAGCGCAGCACCGTTGACCGCGGCGATCACCGGCTTGGCGCATTCGACGATCGCGTTGTGCGTCTCGCGCACACGCCGGTTGTGGCGGCCATACGCGCCCGGCGTATCGCCCAGGTTGGGCCGCTCGCGGATGTCGGCGCCGGCCGAGAAGATCTTGCCGTTGCCGGTCAGCACCACGGCCATCACGTCGTTGCGGTCGCTCAGTTCGTCGAACAGCGCGGTCAGCTCGTCGCGCATCTCGGCGTTCTGCGCGTTCACCGGCGGGCGGTTGAGGGTGACCACCGCCACGCGGTCGGCCACGTCCAGGATCAGGGTTTTCCAGTCACTCATGTCAGGGTCCTCGTTCAGGGTCAGGGTTGGGGAGTTTTGGAAAGCGGCCTCAACGCGATCACGGCATCCAGACAGGCACAGCCGCGCTCACGCACCAGCAAGGGGTTGATGTCGATGGCCGCCAACTCATGCGCGTGCACGGCAGCAAAGTGGGAGAGCTTGACCAGCGCATCGACCAGCGCCGCGCGGTCGGCCGGCGCGGCGCCGCGCCAACCGTTGAGCAGCTCGCGGGCACGGGTGCTGGCGATCAGCGTTTCAGCACGCTCGGCCGTCAGCGGCGCAGAGGCGAAAGCGACGTCGCGGAACAGCTCGGTGGCAATGCCGCCGAGGCCGAACATCACCATGGGGCCAAAGATCGGATCGACCAACACGCCGGCAATGGTCTCGACACCACCCCGGACCATCGGCGCGATCAGCACCCCGTCCAGGCGCGCATCGGGCCGGTGTTCGGCGGCGCGATGTATCAAGGTATCGAAGGCCGCGGCAACCGCGGCCGCATCGGCCAGGTTCAGCATCACGCCGCCGACCTCGGTCTTGTGCGTGATGTCGGCCGACAGGATCTTGGCCACCACCGGAAAGCCGATCTCGGCGGCGGCGCGCATGGCCGTCTGACGGTCGGGGCAGGCGCGCTCCATTGGCACCGGCAGGCCGGCCGCAGCCAGGCAGGCCTTGGCTTCGGCTTCGGTGGCCACCGGGCCGATAGCCGGTGTGGCCGCAACCGCCTGCGCCGTGGGTGCGGCAACGCGGTGCAGCGCCTGGCGGCGTACCTGCAGCGCCCAAGCGGCAGCCAGCGCACGCATCGCCCGGCTGGGGTCGGCAAACACCGGGATGCCGGCCGCGCCCAGCCGCTGCGCGACCTCGGGTGTGCTCAGCATCACCACCATCAACTGGCGCTGCGGGTACTGCGCCTTCAGCGCGATCAGTGCCGCCTCGGTGGCGGCAAAACGCTGCGGCGACAGGCCCGAATGCGCCAGGTAGGCGACCACCGTGTCGCAGCCGCCCTGCTCCAGCAACACCTCGGTGATGCGTTCAATGCCCTGCGGCACCGAGGTCACCTGGGCCGTGGTGTCGTAGGGATTGGCCGGCACTGCAAACGGCAGGATGAGGCGCAGCGCCAACTCGGCTGACGCGGGCAGCGGCGGCATCGTCAGGCCCAGCGCATCCGCCTCGTCGGCCATCAGCACGCCGATGCCACCGGAGCCGGTGAGCACGGCCACACGCGGGCCTGACAGTGGAAGGTTGGGCAAGCCGCCGACGATGTCGCAGAAGCTGGCGATGTCCAGCATCTCGTCGATGCTGTTGGCGCGCACGGCACCACATTCGGCCAGCACCGCGTCGTACACCGCGTCGTTGCCGGCCAGGCCGCCGGTGTGGGTGGCGGCCGCGGCGGCGCCCAGCGTGGAGCGGCCGATCTTCATCGCCACCACCGGCTTGCCGGCATCGGCCGCCTTGAGCAGCGCGGCGCGCAGCGCGGCGCCGTCGCGGCAGGCCTCCAGCGCGGTGCAGATGACGCGGGTAGCCGGGTCTTCAGCCAGGTAGGCGATGCACTCGGCCACGTCCACATCGGCCTCGTTGCCGGTGGCCACCGCGCACGACAGGCCCAGCCCACGCAGCGCCGCGGCGCCGTAGGTGGCCGAGCCGAAGGCGCCGCTCTGCGTGGCCAGGCCGATGCGCCCTGCCAGCGGCCGCAGGCCGTTGAGCAGTGTCGAGAAGGTGGCAAACAGCCCGGTGGCCGGGTTGATCAAGCCCAGCGAGTTGGGGCCGATCAAACGCATGCCGCTGACGCGGGCGATCTGCACCAGCCGCTGCTGCAGCGCCGCGCCCTCGGGCCCGGCCTCGGCAAAACCGGCGGTGAACACCTGCACCGCACGCACGCCGCGCTGGGCGCAATCGGCCACCGCCTGCTCCACGGCGGGCAGCGGCACGGCGATGATGGCGTGGTCCACCGCCTCGGGCAGATCGAGCACGCTGCGGTAGGCGCGCCTGCCCTGCAGCTCGGCATGGCCGGCGGTATTGACCGGGTAGATCGTGCCGGCAAAGCCGGCTTCGATCAGAAAGCGCAGCGGCCGGCCGCCGATGCGCTCGGGGTCGGACGAGGCGCCGATGATGGCCAGCGAGCGGGGGTGGAAAAAGGGGTGCAGCGCGTGCATCGTGGGCCTTGACAGGTCAGGCCACCTGGGCCGCTTCGGCCGCTTCAGCCGACGGCGCCAGCGCCTGCAGGCGCGCGATCTGCTGCAGGCGGTCGCCCAGCTCGAACTCGGCGCACAGCAGGCGGCGCGCCAGGCGCGCGGCCGGCAACTCGGCCGTCATGCCCATGCCGCCGTGCAACTGGATCGCCGACTCCGCGCCGCGGCGCGCCAGGTCGTTGAGGTAGAGCTTGCACAGCGCGGCGTCGCGGCTGGCCAGGCGCCCGCTGGCCACGGCGTCCTGTACCAGGCGGGCCAGCAGCACGCTGGCGCTCTCGTACTGCACATACAAGTCCACCACCTTGTGGCGCAGCACCTGGAAAGTGGACAGCGCCACGCCAAACTGCACGCGGGTGCTCAGGTGGGCGATGCAACACTCCACCGCCGCACCCAGCGTGGCGGCCATCTCGATGGCGGTGACGAATGCAGCCAGATCGCCCGCCGTGGTGGCCGCGGCGCGGGCCTCTGGGCCGCTGAGCAGCACGGCCGAGGCGGGCAGCACCAGGCCGTCTACCGGTATGTCGGCGCCCAGCGCGCCGTCGATGCCGGCAAAGCGGGCGGCCGGCGTGGGCAGGCTGGCCTGCGGCAGCAGCAGCAGCGCATCCCCTGCGGCCACCAGCACATGGGTGAAGGGCAGGCCCGCATCCACACGCTCCAGCATGCCGCCCAGGCGCAGGCTGCCGCCGGGTAAGACGTCCAGTGTGACGCCGCTGCCATCGGCAACGTCGATGTCGATCTCGCCCGCGCACAGCGCACGCAGCACCTCGCTGGCGGCTGCTGTGCCGGCCGCCATCAGCAGCGCCGGCGCCTGGGCGCAGCGGCGTACCAGAGGCAGGCCCAGGGCCTGGCGGGCACAGGCCTCGACCACGGCGCCCAGATCGGCCAGCGTGCCGCCGGCGCCGCCGCGTGCCTCGTCCACCAGCAGCGCGGGCCAGCCCATCGCGGCGGCCTGGCGCCAGGCGTCGTGGCGCGATGCGCTGGCGCCAGCGTCGGTGTGATGCGCAAAATCGCCGGCAAATCGAGACGCGACGTCGAACAGATCGCCGGGGAACATGGTGTCAGCAGTGAATGGCATGGGCATGTCCCGAATTCAGGCGCCAAAAAGTTCGCGGGCGATGACGTTCTTCTGCACTTCGCTGGTACCGCCGGCGATGGTGCGTGAACGGTAGAACAGGTAGTTGTGCACCATGTTCGATTCTTCGTCCTCGGCCACCTGCAGCGCGCCGTCGGCAGCCAGCGGCACAAAGCGCGCGGCGCGGCGCGCACCCAGCGCGTCGAAGGCGATACCGATGATGCGCTGCGCCAGCTCCGAGCAATGCAGCTTCAGCGCCGAGGACTTGGCGGCGCGCAAGCTGCCGCGCATGTCGTCGTCGATGGCGCTGAGCAGCAGCTCACGCCCGGCGCGCACGTCGGCCTCGGCCAGCAGCAGACGCTCGGCAAAAGCCTGGGCCAGCGCCGGATTGCCCGAGCGCTTGGCTTCTGTCTCAACCTGCGCCGCCACCCGCTGCAGCAGCCGCTCCAGCCGCAGCACGATGGCCGGCGCCAGGCGCTCGCGGTCCAGCAGAAACTTGGCGCAGCGCCAGCCACCGCCCTCGTCACCCAGGCGGTTTTCCACCGGCACACGCACCTCGTCGAGAAACACCTCGTTGACATGGTGCCAGGCGTCGATGGTGCGTATCGGCTGGATGCGGATGCCGGGCAGCGACAGTGGGATCAGCAGCAGCGTGATGCCCTCTTGCTTGCGCGCCTCCTGGCTGGTGCGCACCAGCGTATACATCCAGTCGGCCTCCTGGGCATGCGAGGTCCACATCTTCTGGCCGGTGACGACGTAGTGATCCCCATCCCCGTCATGGACACGCAGCGCGCGGGTCTTGAGTGAAGCCAGGTCCGAACCTGCCCCCGGCTCGGAATAGCCCTGGCACCACCAGTCGCTGCCGTCCAGGATGCCGGGCAGAAAGCGGCGGTGTTGCTCGGGCGTGCCAAAGTGCAGCAGCACCGGCCCGATGTGGCCCAGGCCGTGGTGGTATTGCGGCGGGCAGTCAAGCTCGGCCATCACCGACTCGAACAGGTAGCGCTGGCGCATGTCCCAGCCGGTGCCGCCAAAGGCCTTGGGCCAGCCCGGCGCCGCCCAGCCGCGTGCATGCAGCAGGCGCTGCCAGGCCGCGTAATCCTCGCGGCCCAGCTTGGCATTGCTGCAGATGCGCTCGCGCAGCGCGGGTGGGCACTGGGTGCGGGCGAACTCGTCAACCTCACGCCGGAAGGCGTCGTAGTCGATGTCGAAAGAAGCAGATCCTGGGCTCATGGACTGACTTTACTAAACGGCCGGCAAGTCCATCAAGCTAGGGCAAACACTGAATGTGCGTAAGACGACTTATCGCGGCCTTTCACAGCTATGAAGACATGAAAAATAGGGTCAGAGATCATGGAAAACCCCGTGATCCCACTGGTTGCCAAGTGCTTGTGGATCGCGATACAGTAAATTAACTTGCCGACCGGTCAATACGTTTTGAAGCCTCATGCCATGCCTGTTCAGCGCCACCGCTCATCACCAGCCCGCCGCCATGGCCTGCGCGCCGCAGCGGCGCTGGCCGTGTCGGCGCTGCTGCCGGCTTTGGCCCAGGAAGCGCCGGTCTTGCCGCGCAGCGTGACCCTGCTGGTGCCTTATGCGGCGGGCGGCGTCACCGATACGCTGGCCCGCTCGCTGGCCCGCCGGCTGGCCGACACCTGGGGCGTCACGGTGCTGGTGGACAACAAGC
>JANOBL010000782.1:0-1719 GCA_031411635.1 Betaproteobacteria bacterium | reverse complement strand
CCGCTGGCGAGTTCCGCGCGGTGGACGTGGACAATGCGGTGCATTCGCTGGTGCTGCCCTTGGTGATGATCTGCCTGCACCGCCATTCGCTGGGCGCTTGTCCGGTGGATTGGCATCTGGATGGCCCGTCGTTCATCGCCCAGCATGTGCATTTGGTGCTGGACGGCTTGTGCACCAAGACACCCACCCCGCTGCCCGACCTGGCGCCCCCTTTTGCAGACTGCTGCCCATGAAATCCTGGCTCCGTTGGTTGCTGCCGCTGCTGGCTTTGCTGGTGCTGGGCGTGTTTGGCGCGCGTGCGCTGCAAAGCCGCAAAGCGGCCGAAGCCGCTGCGGTGCCGGCCCCAGCGGCCAGCGCTGGCTTGCCCGCGCTGGAGTTGGCGGCGCAGGACGTGCTGGTCACGCAGCGCCAGCCGCTGACCCGGGCGCTGGAGATATCCGGCAGCTTGAAAGCTGTGAACAGCGCCTTTGTCAAAGCCCGGGTTGCCGCCGAGTTGCAGCGCCTGGATGTGCGCGAGGGCGACACGGTGCGCGCCGGCCAGGTGCTGGGCCAGCTTGATGCCACCGAGTTTGATTGGCGGCTGCGGCAAGCCGAGCAGCAGGCCGCTGCGGCACGCGCGCAGCTTGAGATAACACAGCGCCAGCTCACCAACAACAAGGCGCTGGTAGCCCAGGGTTTTATCTCGCCCACCGCACTGGAGACTTCGGTCTCCAGCGAGGCCGGTGCCCAGGCCACGCTGCAGGCCGCGCTGGCCGGCGTGGAGCTGGCACGCAAATCTCGCACCGACACGGTATTGACCGCGCCGATCGCCGGCCTGGTGGCGCAGCGCCTGGCCCAGCCGGGTGAGCGGGTGGCGATCGATGCCCGGCTGCTGGAGATCGTCGACCTGTCGCGCATCGAGCTGGAAGCGGCGGTGGCGCCGCAAGACCTGGCCGCGCTGCGCCTGGGCGCCCGGGCCCGGCTGATGGTGGACGGCAGCACCGAGCCGCTGCCCGCCACCGTGGTGCGCATCAACCCCAGCGCCCAGGCTGGCTCGCGCACTGTCACCGCCTACCTGGCGGTTGGGCCACATCCCAGCCTGCGCAACGGCTTGTTTGCACGCGGCGCGATCGAGCTGGACCAGCGCAGTGTGCTGAGCCTGCCGCTGTCGGCCGTGCGCACCGACCAGGCCCAGCCCTACGCCATCCGCATCGGCAACGGCAGCGCCGAGCCGCGGATGCTGGTGCTGGGCGCACGTGGCCAGGCCGGCGGCCTGGACAGTGTGGAGATCAGCAGCGGCCTGGCCGAAGGCGACCGGGTGCTGGCCGCCAGCGCCGGGCTGGTGCCGGCGGGGGCGCGGCTGAAGCTGCCGGCCGCGCCACCGACAACCACCGCGGCCGCCTCCGCCGCCGCGGCGCGCTGACCGGCCATGTGGTTCACCCGCTTGTCGATTGGCAACCCGGTGATGGCCGTGATGGTCATGCTGGCGTTTGTGGTGCTGGGGCTGTTTTCGTACCAGCGTTTGAAGGTGGACCAGTTCCCCGAGATCGACTTTCCCACCGTCGTGGTGCAGACCGATTACCCGGGCGCGTCGCCCGAGGTGGTGGAAAGCGAAGTCACGCGCAAGATCGAGGAATCGGTCAACACCATCGCCGGCATCAACCAGTTGTTCTCGCGCAGTTACGAGGGCACGTCGGTGGTCATCGTGCAGTTCAACCTCGATGTCAACGGCCGCCGCGC
>JANOBL010000781.1:0-3521 GCA_031411635.1 Betaproteobacteria bacterium | reverse complement strand
AAACCGTCGAAGAAGCAGAACGGCTACGGCAGCATCAGCTACGGCACCTACGGCAGCGTCAACCTCGAAGGGGCCGGCAATCTGCAGCTGGGCAATGACTGGTCGGCCCGCCTCTCGGCCCAGGTGCAGCACCGCGACGATTGGGTCAAGAACACCGTCACCAGCGCACCGACGCAAGACCTGGAAGGCTATGACGACCGCGCGATCCGGCTGCAGGCGCTGTATGCGCCGCACAAGGATTTCAGCGCGCTGTTCAATCTGCACCACCGCTCGCTGGAGGGCTCGGCGCGGCTGTTCCGCGCCAACATCATCCAGGCCGGCAGCAATGATCTGGTGGGCGGGTTTGAGCCGGCCAGCATCAGCACCGACGGCAAAAACGGCCAGACACTGGAAAACACCGGCGGCAGCGTGCGCCTGACCTGGAACCTGGGTGCGATGAAGCTGCACTCGATCACCGGTTTCGAGAGCGTCGACGCCTACAGCCGGGGCGACATCGACGGTGGTTTTGGCGCGGCCTTTTTGCCCACCGGCGGCGGCCCGGGCCTGATCCCGTTTCCGTCCGAAACCGCAGGTGGCATCCACGACCACCGCCAGCTCTCGCAAGAGTTGCGGCTGGAGTCCAACACCGCCGGCCCACTGGCCTGGCAGGCCGGGGTGTACTTCTTCCACGAGAAATACGCGATCGACAGTTTTGACTACAACACGCTGGGCGGTGGTGTGCAGTCGGGCCTGGCCACCTCCACGCAGACCAACAAGGCCTGGGCCGCGTTTGGCTCGGTGAATTTTGCCGTCAGCAAAGCCTTGTCGCTGCGCACTGGCCTGCGCTACACCCAGGACAAAAAGGAGTTCTCCACCGCTGCGATCCAGGGCACGGTCAATACCAGCCAGGGCACCAGCGCCAGCACCGACGATGCCAAGCTGAGCTGGGATGTCAGCGGCAGCTATGCGCTGAGCCCGGCGATGAACGCCTATGCCCGGGTGGCCACGGGCTTTCGCGGCTCCAGCATCCAGGCGGCATCGGCCTTCGGCCCACAAACCCAGGCCGGGCCCGAAACCATCACCTCGTACGAGGCGGGCATCAAAGGTGACCTGTTCGACAAGCGCGCCCGGTTCTCGGCCGGTGTGTTCCGCTACGACGTGAAGAACCAGCAGCTCACCGCGGTGGGCGGCGGCGCCAATGTCACCAGCCTGATCAGCGCGGCCAAGACCACCGGCCAGGGCCTGGAGTTCAGCCTCGATGCCTATTTGACCGAGCGCTTGCTGGTCACCATGGGCGGCAGCATCAACGACACGCAGATCAAGGATCCGACGCTGTTCCTGCCCAAGTGCGGGCAGTGCACGATGCTGGACCCGTCGGTGGTGGTCAACGGCGTCACGCTGTACAGCATCGACGGCAACGCCTTGCCGCAGGCGCCCAAGTACACCTTCAACCTGACCGCACGCTACGGCTTCCCGGCCGGCCCGGGCGCCGAGTTTTTTGTCTTCACCGACTGGGTGTACCGCAGCAAGGTCAACTTCTTCCTGTACGAATCGACCGAGTTCACCGGCAAATCGCTGCTGGAAGGCGGGCTGCGGGTGGGCTATACCTGGGACAACGGCAAATACGAAGCCGCTGCGTTTGGCCGCAATATCAGCAACCAGGTGCGGGTGGTGGGTGGCATCGATTTCAACAACCTGACCGGCTTCATCAACGATCCACGCACCTACGGCGTGCAGTTCAAGATGAGCTTTTAGAACCCCCCGCCGATAGCACCAAAACGGGCCCTGCAGGGCCCGTTTTTGATGGCTGCGCGCAAGAGGCCCCCCTCTACAATCGCGCTCCCTTGCCCGCCCGCCCCGCTGCCGCCATGACCGAACTTGCCAAGTCCTTCGAACCCGCCGCCATCGAAGCCCATTGGGGCCCGCTGTGGGAGCAAAGCGGCGTCTACGCGCCCAGCCTGGATCCGGCCAAGCCCTCGTTCTGCGTGCAGCTACCGCCGCCCAATGTGACCGGCACCTTGCACATGGGCCATGCGTTCAACCAGACCATCATGGACTCGTTGACGCGCTACCACCGCATGCGTGGCTTCAACACCTTGTGGGTGCCGGGCACCGATCATGCCGGCATCGCGACGCAGATCGTCGTCGAGCGGCAGTTGCAGGAGGCCGGCCTGTCGCGCCACGACCTGGGCCGCGAGGCGTTCCTGAAGCAGGTGTGGGACTGGAAAGAAAGCTCGGGCGCCACGATCACGCGCCAGATGCGCCGAATGGGTGCCAGCGTGAGCTGGGCCCACGAGTACTTCACGATGACGAAAAACTGTCCAGCGTGGTCACCGACACCTTTGTGCGGCTGTTTGAAGAGGGCCTGATCTACCGCGGCAAACGCCTGGTGAGCTGGGACCCGGTGCTGAAAAGCGCAGTGTCCGACCTGGAGGTGGAAAGCGAGGAGGAAGAAGGCTTTCTCTGGCACATCCGCTACCCGTTGGCCGATGGCAGCGGCAGCCTGGTGGTGGCCACCACCCGGCCCGAGACCATGTTGGGCGACACGGCAGTGATGGTGCATCCCGACGACGAGCGCTACACCGCGTTCATCGGCCAGCAGGTGCGGCTGCCGATTTCCGGCCGCTTGGTGCCGGTGATCGCCGATGCGTATGTGGACAAAGCATTCGGCACCGGCGTGGTCAAGGTCACACCGGCGCATGACCAGAACGACTACCAGGTGGGCCAACGCCACAAGCTGCCCGCCATCACGATCTTCACGCTGGAGGCCAAGCTCAACGACGAAGCGCCCGAGGCCTACCGCGGGCTGGACCGTTTTGTGGCGCGCAAGCAGATCGTTGCCCAACTCGATGCCGAAGGCCTGCTGGCCGAAACCCGCAAGCACAAGCTGCAAGTGCCGCGCTGCGCCCGCACCGGCCAGGTGATCGAGCCGATGCTGACCGACCAGTGGTTTGTGGCGATGAACAAGCCCGGCCACAACGGCAAGAGCATTGCGCAAGAAGCGATCGAGGTGGTGCAGGCCGGTGAGCTCAGGTTTGTGCCCGAGCAATGGGTCAACACCTACAACCAGTGGATGAACAACATCCAGGACTGGTGCATCAGCCGCCAGCTCTGGTGGGGCCATCAGATCCCCGCCTGGCATGGCAGCGCGGGCGAGCTGTTTGTCGGCCGCGACGAGGCTGCAGCCCGCGCCAAGGCCGATGCCGCCGGCTACAGCGGCGTGCTAACCCGCGATCCGGACGTGCTGGACACCTGGTATTCGTCGGCGCTGGTGCCGTTTTCCACACTGGGCTGGCCCGAAAAAACGATAGAACAAGACCTGTTCCTGCCCAGCAGCGTGCTGGTCACCGGCTACGACATCATCTTCTTCTGGGTGGCCCGGATGATCATGATGACCAAGCATTTCACCGGCCAGGTGCCGTTCAAGCACGTCTACATCCATGGCCTCGTGCGCGATTCGCAGGGCCAGAAGATGAGCAAGAGCGAGGGCAATGTGCTCGACCCCGTGGACCTGATCCAGGGCGTGGACCTCGACACCCTGG
>JANOBL010000780.1:0-4600 GCA_031411635.1 Betaproteobacteria bacterium | reverse complement strand
GTGTCGCAAGCGCGTGGCTTGCCGCGCAAGGGCGAGAGCGATGGCTTCGATCCGCACAAGCTGCTGTGGGTGGCCACACCGGCTTGAGCCAGCCCAGGTGCGACACTTCGGCCCGACCCCCAACACAACAGGAGCAAAACCATGAAAATTCTGGTTCCCGTGGACGGCAGCCCGTTCACCAAGCGAATGCTTGCCTACCTGGCCGCGCATGATGAATGGCTGGGTGGCGCCCATGCCTATACCTTGTTGCATGTGGTGCCCGCTGTGCCACCTCGTGCGGCAGCGGCGGTGGACAAGGCACTGCTGGAAGCCCATTACACCGACGAGAGCGAGAAGGTGTTCAAGCCGCTGCGCACCTTTTTTGCCAAGCAAAAGATCGCGGCCGATTTTGTGGCACGGGTAGGCCATGCGGCCGAAGTCATCAGCGCGGTTGCCGTCAAAGGCAAGTTTGATCTGCTGATGATGGGCTCGCACGGCCACGGCGCATTCGGCAGCCTGGTGATGGGATCGGTCACCACCAAGGTGATGGCGCGCTGCGATATACCGCTGCTGTTGGTGCGCTGAGCTTGCTGCGCCGAGCCGGCGGCGCTCAGCCGCGTGCCGCCAGCCCGTCAAAACAAGTCAGCATCACCCACTCGACGATCTGGGCGTCGCTGTAGCGGCCACCCGCTTTCAAAAAGCCCAGCACCGGATCGCAGGCCCGGGCATAGATCGTGAACAGCACCGCCTCGGGTGGCAGGCGGGCGTCGATAGCGCCATCAGCCTGGGCTTGCACGATCCACGCGCCCAGCTTGTCGCTCAAGCTCATCAGCCGGTCCATGTAGCCGCTGTGTGCGATCAGCGCATTGCGCAGCGACGAGTTCTCGGCCGGCAAGGTGGGCATGGCGCCGGCCAACTGGGTCATCAAGGTCCAGCGGGTGATGGCTTTCAGGCGGGCGATGGCGCTGGCCTCGGGCACTTGCTGCTGGATCTGCACCTGCTGCAAGGCCAGGCCCAGCGCCTGCTCCATCGCGGCCGCGGCCAGCGCCTCTTTCGACGGAAAGTGTTTGTACAGGCTGGCCTTGGCGATGCCCACATCGGCGGCCACCTCGTCGACCGTCATCTGGTCGAAGCCTTTTTCGGCCAACAGCCGCATCACGGTGCTGACGATCGCGTCTTCGCGCGCGACATGCACTTTTTGGCGGAAGCTCAGGCGGGTCACCACCGCATTCTAGACGCCAGGTGCAGATTCAGACTGGCCGGGTCAGACAGCGACTTTCAAGTGCGAAAACGAGCACCACCGGCCCAGCGTGGCAACCAGGTGCGGCGGCGCTGCAGGCTCACTGCCGGCTGGCCGTGGTCACGCTCATCCAGCCATTGCTCCATGCCAAAGGCGGTGCCCATGTCGGCGGGCTCCAGCGCGCGGGCGACGCGGCGGCGCGGTGGCCGCAAACGCGCCAGCAAAGACGAAACGGCAACAGGCAACATGGTGGGCTTTCGCAGGCGCGGTGGTGTGGGTTGGAGCCGGATCCGATTGGACCCGCCGACGGCCCGGCGTGGTTGGGCAATATTCACGTTCACCCGATTTGCCTGCGCTGGTTTGTGCAAAAGCTGTTGGCAATTGCAACCGCACCTGGAGCCACAACCGCAACCGCTCTGGGCGCCGTCAGGCGGCTGATCGGGGCCCCGGTTCAGGGGGCCACCGCGCACAGCCGCCCCGTTCCCGTGAGGAACCACACGGCACCCACCACCCGCCCATCACCCTGTGCGCACACGGCCCGGGCTACCCTTGGCGCCATGATTGCCAACTCTCAAGCCTTTGTCGGCGCGGTGCCGTTGAAGCGCCGCGCGGACACGGTTGTTCCAGCAGTTGCCGGCACCGAACCGCTGTTGCGCGATTGGCTGGCCGATCACCGCGAGGGGCTGTTTCGCTGGACCATGGCACGTGCCGCCGACGATGCGCAGCGCCGTGTGCTGGCCGAGTCGGCGGTGGCCGTCCAGCGCCTGCGCAACCCGGCCGAGTTCATCACCTGGCTGTTTGATGCCGCGCTGCAAGCTGCGCTGGGCCAGGCCAGGCAAGGCGGCCTGCCGGAGGCCGCACTGGCCGGCCTGGTGCCCGAGCTGCGCACCCTGTTGCGGCTGGTATCGCGCGGTGGGCTGCGCATCGAAGAGGCCACCGCGCTGCTGCCCCAGCGCATGAGCACGGTGCGTGGCAACCTGCTGCAGCGGCGCATGCGCGGGGGGTGATCCCCCGGGGCATCAATGCAGCAGCGACACCGTGCCGCGCAGCGCCGATGCGATGTCGGCCGACACCGGCGGCCTGGCCTGCCAGCGCGCCACCCAATCCTGAAACTGCTGCACCGGCAGTGGTTTGCTCATGTGGTAGCCCTGGCCTTCGTCGCAATGCAGGGCTTGCAACTGGCCCAGCACCGTTTCGTTTTCGATGCCCTCGGCCACCACGGTCAGGCCCAGCGTGTGGGCCAGGTCGATGGTGGAGCGCACGATCATCGCGTCGCCCTCGGCATGCTCCATCGCCATCACAAAGCTCTTGTCGATCTTCAGCTCGTTGACGGGCAGCCGGCGCAGGTAGGCGAGTGACGAATAACCGGTGCCAAAGTCGTCGATCGAGAGCTTGAAGCCGCGTTCTGCCAGCCGGTTCAACGTGGCCTCGGCGCGCAGCGGATCGTCCATGATCGCGCTCTCGGTGATCTCCAGGCAAAAGCCATCGGCCACCGCGCGGTGCCGGCGCAGGATGGCGTCCAGCTTTTCGGGCAGTTCCTGGTCCATCAGGTCGCGCGTGGACAGGTTTACCGACACCCGGCGCACGCCCAGCAGCGCCAGCGCCACCTGCTGGTTGGCCACCTGGTCAAACATCCACAGCGTGAGCTGGCGGATAAAGCCGGTCTGCTCGGCAAACGGGATGAACTGCATCGGCGGCACCAGCCCCCGCTCGGGGTGTTGCCAGCGCACCAACGCCTCGGCGCCGCACACCGCGCCGGTCTTGATGGCGATCTTGGGCTGCAGGTACATGCGCAGCTCGTTGCATTCCACGGCCCGCCTAAGCTCGCTCATCAGCGACAGGTTCAGCGCGCTGGCGGTGTCCACCGCCGGGTCGTAAACCTGGGCCCCGGCGGTGCGGCGCTTGGCCGCGTACATCGCAATCTCGGCCCGGTTCAGCAAGCTGTCGGCATCGCTGGCATGCAGCGGCCAGCCGGCCAGGCCCAGGCCGGCGCTCAGGTCCACCGTGTGGTCGTCAATCGTCAGCGGCAGCTCAAACGCCGCGCTGATGCGCTGCGCCAGGCTCTCGGCCACGGCCAGGTCGGCATTGGGCAACAGCAGCGCAAACTCGTCACCGCCCATACGGGCCACCACATCGCCCTCACGCACCACTTGCTGCAAACGCATCGCCACGCATTCCAGCAGCCGGTCGCCAAAGGCATAGCCCAGCACATCGTTGACATGTTTGAAGCGGTCCAGGTCCAGCATGATCACGGTCAGCGGCCGGCCGCTGGCCGCGCCCTCGGTGATGGCGGCCTGCACATCGTCGCGAAACTGCACCCGGTTCGGCAGGCCGGTCAGCCGATCGCGAAACGCCAGCCGGCGGATCTGCTGCTGCTGCGCGGTGAC
Organism: Betaproteobacteria bacterium; assembly: GCA_031411635.1. GTDB lineage: Bacteria > Pseudomonadota > Gammaproteobacteria > Burkholderiales > Burkholderiaceae_C > Pseudaquabacterium. The sequence goes on along the minus strand of JANOBL010000780.1, from coordinate 994 downwards.
ATTGCCGCGCATGGCGTCAAACGCGCGTGCCAGATCACCAATCTCGTCGCGCCGGCCAGTGTGCTGCAGCGGCTGGTCGTGCTCACCCCGGCCAAGCTGCTCGCTGGCCTGCACCAGGCCACGCAGCGGTTGCGTGATGCGGCGCGCGGTCCATACGCTGCCGGTGCCAAACAAGGCCAGGCCCAGCACCGCAATCACACCCAGCAGCCATTGCAGCGGCCGGTACGGCGCCACCGCGTCTTCAATCGATCCGGCGGCGCGCAGGATGATGCGGCCCTCGGTGCCACTGGCCACCGACCAGGTGCTGACCAGGTGCGGTACACCGGCCAGCGCCAGGTCGCCATCGGCCAGCAAGGCCAGCAGCGGTGCGGCATCGGCGCGGCGCTTGAAACTGCTGACCAGCAAGGCCGGTGCGCCCTGCGCCGGCTGGGCCACCAAGGTGGCCTGCACACCGGCCACGGCCTGCATGTCGTCGATCAGCGCCTGGTCCAGTGGAAAACCCATCACCACCCAGCCGATCAAGGCCGGTGCACGCATCGGCACCATCACAAACTGGTACGGCGCGCCAGCCACCAAAGCCACCACGCCACTGCCCGGGCGCTGCGCGAGCTGCGGTGCCAGCCGGGCCAGCGCCGGGGCCAGCGTCAAATCGGCACCCTCGGCCAGCGCCTGCACCGCCAGCCGGGTGTCGAGCAGCGCGGCCAGCGTGGCGCCGATGCGCTTGCCGTGGTTGCCCAGTGCCGAGCGCACGGTCTCCACATCATGTGTGCCCACCGCCTCGCGGATGCCGTAGTCGGCGGCCAGCACCGCGGCGCCTTGCGACAGCTTGGCGGCGCGCTGCTCCACCAGGCGCTGCCACACCCGCTCGGCCAGCGCAAGCTGGTCGGCCAACTGGCTGTGGGCGTTGTGGTCGATGCTCTGGCGTATCACGCCAAAGCCCGCACCCTGCACCAGCAGCAGCAGGGCCAGCGACACCAGCACGATGCGGCCGGAC